>NZ_LAVM01000048.1:0-45642 GCF_001083815.1 Nocardiopsis sp. SBT366
GGGCTCGGCGGGGTCAGCGGTTGAGGAGGGCGACCCAGGCGTCGATCGTGGGCCGCTCGGCGAGGTCGGCGAAGTCGACCTCGACCCCGGCGGAACGCCACTGCTCCATGAGGCTCATCATGCGAACCGAGTCCATCCCCCGGTCGAAGAGGTCCTCGGCGGGGTCGATGTCCTCGGCCGGCTCGGCGAGGATGTGCGCTGCGTCGGCCCGCACGCGCTCGACCGTGAACGCGGTGGCGGCGGTGTCTTCGGTCTCCTGGGACACGGGTCAGGCCCTCTCTTCGGCGGGGGCTCCGGCGCGGGCGGCGACGGAGTCGATGATCTCGGCGACGCGGGTCGCGATGTTGGACAGCAGGGAGGCCGACACCCCGTGGGTGTGCTCGGTCCCGCCCTGGAGGTACAGGCCGCACGTGAGGGTGTCGCGGGTGACGACCCGGTAGTCGCGTTCCACGGCGGGGCGGCCCTCGGGGGTGGTGACGACCTGGTCGGCGAGGTCGCCCAGCAGGGGGCGGGCGTCGGCGGGGTGGTAGCCGGTCGCGAACACCACGTGGTGGGCCGGGATCGGGGTCTGCTTCCCGGTGACAAGGTCCTCCACGACCACCGCGACGCCCTCGGTGCTCTCGCTGAGCCCGGCCACCCGCGAGGTGTTGTGCAGGTGCAGGCGCTGGTTCCCGTGGACCTTCTCCGCGTAGTGGCGCCGGTACAGCTCACCGATCAGGTCCGGGTCGACCACCGAGTAGTTCGTGTTGCGGTGGTAGCCGGTGAGCTGGTCCTTGACCTCCTGCGGGGCGGCGTGGAAGGCGTCCACGGCCTCGGGGTCGAAGATGCGGTTGGCGAAGGGGCTGTCGTCGGAGGGGCTGTAGCCGTACCGGGACAGGACCGCGTGGACCTGCGCGCGAGGGAACCGCTGGTGGAGGTGGTCGGCGACCTCGGCGGCGCTCTGCCCTGCCCCGACGACCACGAAGGAGCGGGGGTCGGCCTTGGGCGGGAGTTCGGACAGGCGGGTGAGCAGGTACTCGTTGTGCCACACGCGGGCGGACTGCTCCACGCCCTCGGGCATGCGGGGGCGCAGACCGGGGCCGAAGACGACGTTGCGGGCGCGAAGCACGACCCGCTCACCCGCCGCGTCCTCGGAGACCACGTCCAGGTGGGTGACGCGCTCCCCCGAGTACACGGGACGGACCTCGACGACCTCGTGTCCGTAGCGGACCTGGTCGGCGACCCGGCCCGCGCACCAGGACAGGTAGTCGTGGAACTCCTGGCGCAGCGGGAACAGCGTCTTGTGGTTGATGAAGTCGTGCAGCCGCCCCACGTGGTGCAGGAACGACAGGAAGCTGAAGTCACTGGCCGGGTTGCGCGTCGTGACCAGGTCCTTGAGGAAGGACACCTGCATGGTGGCGTCGTCGATGAGCATCCCCCGGTGCCAGCCGAAGGTCTCCTGGCGCTCCAGGAAGACGGCGGACAGCGGTGGCTCCTGGCCCTGTTCGAGGCGTTCGGCCAGGGCGATGGCCAGGCCGAGGTTGGAGGGTCCAAAACCCACCCCGACCAGGTCGTGGACGGCGGGCGGGTGGTCGTTGGAGGCCACGGTGGTTCCTTCTCGGTCGTGGTCGGTCATGTCAGACCCCGGTGCGGGCCGGGACCTCGCGCAGGGCGGTCAGGGCCTGGTCGGCCGTGATGACGGCGGCACAGCGCCCCGCCGCGTAGACCAGAGCGGAGCGGTGGTGCTCGGCGCTGAAGTCGGCGACGGCGTCGGCGACCAGGAACGGCTGGATGTCGCGCATGAAGGCGTCGGCCGCGGTGAGCTGGCATCCGATGTGCGCGTACACGCCGGTGACGATGATCTGGTCGCGGCCCCCGGCGGCCATGCGCTCGGCCAGGTCGGTCTGGGCGAAGGCGCTGTAGCGCCACTTGGTGAGCAGGACGTCCTCGCCCTCGGGGGCGAGTTCGGCGGTGATCTCGGTGTGCTCGGCGACCGACTTCATGCCGCCGCCCCAGAAGTCGCGTTCCAGTCCGCGCTGTTCGGGGGTCATGTCGCCGGGCTTGGCGGTGTACACGACCGGGACCCCCGCGGCGTGGCAGGCCGCGCGCAGGGCGGCGATGTTGGCGGTCGCGCCGGTCACCGGCTCGGTGCCCTCGGTGTAGGGGCGCAGGAAGTAGCGCTGCATGTCGTGGACGAGCAGCACGGCCCGGCTGGCGTCCACGGTCCAGGGCGCCCGGTTATCGGGCAGGTCCTCGGCGGTGGGCAGCGGGTAGGGGTCGATGGTCGGCAGTGCCATCACTGGTCTCCGGATGGGTCGGTGGCGCCGCGCAGGTCGCGCTTGGAGGTCTTGCCGACGGCGGTGGCCGGGAAGGAGTCCACGAAGCTGACACGGTCGGGGATCTTGTAGGCGGCGAGCCCGCGCTCGCGCAGGAACGCGAGGAGTTCGCCGCGAGTGGGCGCCTGGCCTCGGGTGATGACGTAGGCGCAGGTGCGTTCGCCCAGGTAGGGGTCGGGAACAGCGACGACTGAGGCGTCGTGCACGGCCGGGTGGGCCAGGATGTGGTTCTCCACCTCCTCGGCGCCGATCTTCTCCCCGCCCCGGTTGATCTGGTCCTTGGCCCGCCCCGAGACGACGAGGTTGCCGGAGGGGTGGCGGCGGACGATGTCGCCGGTCCGGTAGAAGCCGTCCGGGGTGAAGGCGGTGGCGTTGTGTTCGGGCGCCCTGTAGTAGCCGCGGATGGTGTAGGGACCCCGGGTCAGCAGGTGGCCGGGGTCGCCTTCGGGGACCGGGCGGTCGTGGTCGTCGACGATGAGGATCTCGTCGTGGGCGCTGATCGGGCGGCCCTGGGTGGCGGTGACCACCTCGTCGGGGTCGCCGTCCCGGGTGTAGTTGACCAGCCCCTCGGCCATGCCGAAGACCTGCTGGAGGGCGCAGCCCAGGACCGGGGTGACGCGGCGGGCCGCCTGCTCGGGGAAGGTGGCGCCGCCGACCTGGAGCATGCGCAGCGACGACAGGTCGCGGCCGGACTGGGAGCCGTGTTCGACGGCGTCCAGCCAGAGCATGGCCACGGGAGGGACCACCGAGGTGAGGGTGACGCGTTCGCTCTCCACCAGCGGCAGGGCCGTGGCCGGGCTGGGGTCGGGCGCCAGGACCACGGACCCGCCCGCGTGCAGCACGCCGAGGAACCCGGGCGAGCTCATCGGGAAGTTGTGGGTGACCGGCAGGACGCCCAGGTAGACGGTGTCGGCGTTCAGACCGCAGATGTCCGCGCTGGCCCGCACCGAGTACAGGTAGTCGTCGTGGGTCCGGGGGATGAGTTTGGGCAGGCCGGTGGTGCCGCCGGACAGCTGGAAGAAGGCCACGGCGCCGGGGTCGGGTGTGGCCAGGACCGACGGGTCCGGCTCGGCGCGCAGGTCGGCCAGGGCGGTCAGACCCTCCGCCGGCTCTCCGGGGTCTCCCGCCACGACCACGTGCTCCAGACCGGGTACCCGGGCACGCACCTCGGCGGCCATGGGACGGCAGTCGAACCCGGCGTGGACGTCGGAGGTGACCAGGGCGACGGCCCCGGCGGTGGAGGCCAGGTGCAGGAGCTCGCTGCGGCGGTGGGCGGGCAGCGAGTAGACCGGCAGGGCGCCCAGCCGGAACAGCGCGAAGACCACCTCGAACAGCGGCGCGGTGTTGGGCAGGTGCACCACGACCCGGTCGCCCTCGGCCACGCCCAGGCGGGACAGACCGGTGGCCAGGGAGTCGGCGCGCCGGTCCAGTTCGGCGTAGGTCCAGCGGACCGCGCCGTCCACGACGGCGGTGTTGTTCGCGAAGCGCGCGGCGCGCTCGCGCAGGAAGGCGGGGAAGGTCTCGCCCGTCCAGTAACCGGCCTCGCGATAGGCGTCGGCGAGGTCCTTGGGCCAGGGGGTCCAGTCGTGTTCGCAGACGCCGTGGTTTCGGGGATGCGTGGTCATGCGGCTCCGTCCACACCGAGGGCGAGCAGGAGGGTGCGCAGCTTGGCGGAGGTCTCGGCCAGCTCGGCGTCGGGGTCGGACTCGGGCATGATCCCGCCGCCCGCGTACAGCTCCAGGGTGCGTCCGGCGACGTCGGCGCAGCGGATGGTGACCACCCACTCGCCGTCGCCCGCCGCGTCGGTGTGGCCGACCGCCCCGGTGTAGAAGCCCCGGTCGAAGGGTTCGAGGCCGCCGATGGTGTCGAAGGCGCGACCTGTGGGGGTGCCGCACACCGCCGGGGTGGGGTGCAGGTCCGCGGCGAGCCGGTGGGCGGGCACGTCGGGGTCGGTGAGTTCGCCCGTCACCCGGGTGGACAGGTGCCACATGGTGGCGGTCCTGATCAGCTCCGGCTCCGAGGGGACCGCGAGGTCGCGGCAGTGGGGGCGCAGCGCGTCCGCGACGGCCTCCACCACCACGGCGTGTTCGTGGCGGTCCTTGGCGGAGGTGAGCAGGGCGACGGCGCGCCGCTGGTCCTTCGTGGGGTCGGCGCTGCGCGGCGCGGACCCGGCCAGGGGGTTGGAGAGCACCTGGCGGCCGCGCTTGGCGACCAGGAGTTCGGGGCTGGCGCCGATCAGGGAGCGGGTGCCGGAGCCCCGGTCGGGCAGGTCCGTGGCGAAGACGAAGGCGGTGGGGTCGCGCCAGACCAGGTTGGCCAGGACCGTGGGTACGTCCACGTCCTCGCCGCTCTCCACCTTGAGGCAGCGGGCGAGGACGACCTTGCGCAGCTCCTCGTCCTCGGCCATGAGCTTGACGGCGCGCTCCACCGCCGCGACGTGCGCCTCGGGCGCGGGCACGGGGGTGACCGTCCACGGCCCGCCGAGCGGGCTCCACCGGTGTTCGCTCTTGGCGGCCCGTGCAGGGGAGGGTGACCAGCGAACGGTCTCGGGAACGACCAGGTGGGCAGGGCTGGCGGTGTCGAAGGGGATCGCGCCCATGGCGACCGCGCCGCTGCCCGCGTGGGCCAGGGCGTCGGGAATGGCGTCGAGCCGGTCCAGGGTGGCCAGCGCCCCGGTCCCGTGGAGGGCCCGCGAGGCGGAGGAGAAGAACGAGTCGCCTGGTCGGTACTCCGCCAGGAGTTCCCCCGCCGTGGCCGCGGGGGCGGCCGTGCGCTGTTCGGGCATGGGTGTGGCCTTTCTGTGTTCAGGCACGTGAGAGGGCGACCGGGGTGGGGCCGCCTGGCCGGGGGGTCAGCGGAGCGTGGCGCCGCCGTCGACGTAGAGCTCGTGCATGGTGATGTGACGGGCCGCGTCGGAGGCCAGGAAGCGCACGGCGGCGGCGACGTCCTCGGGTTGCCCGAGTCGGCCCAGGGGGATGCCGACCTTGAAGTGGGCGGGGTCGCCGGTGATGAGGGCCCGGGGGTCGGGGGTCATGGCGCGGAGCATGGGGGTGTCGGTGGAGCCGGGCGAGACCACGTTGCAGCGCACGCCCAGGGGCGCCAGTTCCAGGCCCAGGGATTTGGTGAGGGCGACGGCGGCGGCCTTGGTGGCGGCGTAGGCGGCCATGTTGGCTCGGGGGACGCCGGCGGCGTTGGAGGCCACGGTGATCAGGGATCCGTGGCCTCGGGGACCCATGCGCCGTGCGATCTCACGGCCGATGACGAAGACTCCGGTGGCGTTGACCGCGAGCATGCGGTGCCAGTCCTGGTCGGCGCACTCGGCCAGGGGACCCGTGGCGAGGGTTCCGGCCGCGTTGACGACCAGGGTGACGGGTCCGAGTTCGGCTTCGACCTGGTCGAACAGGGCCTCGACCCCGCCGGTGTCGGTGACGTCCCCCGCCAGGGCGAGCCCGCCGCCCTCCAGAGAGCGCACGGTCTGGTCGAGCCCTTCGGGGTCGATGTCCACGGCCGCGATCCGGGCCCCGTGCCGGGCGAGGTCGACGGCCACCGCCCGCCCCACCCCACTCGCGCCTCCGGTGACCACGGCGACGGCTCCGTCGATCCCGTCCATCTGTCGCCCCCAGTCCTGCTGACCTGCGCCGAATAAGGTAAACCTCGCCTTAATTAGGTAATGCTTACCTAATAAGTCCGCGGCAAGTCTCCGGCGAGCCACGGTGGGATGTCAACCAGAACCCCAGGGAGACCTGGATCACACGAGTGGGACGTTCACCCCATTCGCCGCCTCACGCAGAGGCAGCCCGAAGGCACACAGAGCGACGGTATTTACGCAGGTCAGAACACGTTCTGGCAGCGAACCCACCGCCCCGGGAAACCCCTGGGACACCCGCACCGAACCGGCTCGAAACCTGGCCCGAGGTGAGGTGGTTGTCACCTCCGCGCGAACCCTGCCCGGGTATGCGAATCTCCTCCCTCCGCTCCCGGATCGGCGTCGGGAGGTCGGGCTCAGGTGTCAGAGAGGAGGGGCAGAGGTAGCCGCGAGTCAACCCCCGGTCTGCTGGCCGGGGCTCATGCCGCGGTCGACTCGCGGTCGATGCGTGCCGAGGGAGGGGGACCCCGACTGAAGGGCATGGTCCGGCGCCAGGCTCCGCGCACCGCGCGGACGCGGCACCGGCTTCGCCGACACCTGGCCGAGGTGAGTCCTCGCAGGTCACGCGGGACGGCGTGGGGTCGCCTCACCCGCCGCCGGTCAAAGACTGGCGCGTCGACAGTGAGGACGACGTCCGCTCAGTCGGACTGCTTCTCCATGTGGTCCGAGACGCGCTGGGAGAGCCGAGCGAACGTGCTGAGCTGGTTCGGGGTGAGGGCGTCGACGAACAGACGGCGCACGTGCTCGACGTGGAGGGGAGCGGCCTCCTCGATCGCCTCGTAGCCCGCCGGGGTGGCGACGATGAACGCTCCACGAGCGTCGTCGGGGCACTCCTCCCTGGCCACGAGACCGCGCTTCGCCATCCGCCTGACCTGGTGGGACATGCGGCTCTTCTCCCAGTTCACGAGCTTGGCCAGTTCCAGGAAGCGCATCTTCCCGTCACTGGTCTCGGTGAGGTTGACGAGCACTATGAAGTCGGAGGCGGACATTCCGGAGTCGGCCTGAAGGAGACGGGAGAGCCGCCCGATGAGCGTCTCCTGCATGTGGATGAAGCCGTCCCACGCGGCCTTCTCGTCCGCATCCAGCCAGCGTGGCGTCTCGTTCATGCGCGCAGTTTAACGAAGAAGTTGACGCCTCATCCACATGAAAACGGCGGAGGGGAGACCCCTCCGCGCGTCGACGACCGCCGTGACCTGCCGGTTCAGGCCCCGCCCCACCGGAGGGGGTCGTCCTCCAGCGCGGAGCGGTCCCAGTGCCCACGATCCGCGGCGGCCTCGTAGGTGGTGCGGAGGAACTCGGCGACCGCGCGGTCGGGGTCGGGTGCGGCGCGGGCCACCTCGTAGGGGAGCAGGAACTGCTGGAACTCGGTGCTGAAGTACGCGCCCTCGGGGCCGACCGGCTGATCGGCGAACCCGTCGGGGGCCGGGTAGGCGTACGAGTAGAAGGCGCCCTCCTCGCCACCACCGGGCCAGAACCCGCAGCTGGACAGTTCCCGGGAGTAGCCCTCGACCATGACCCAGTCCCCGCAGTTGGGCGCTCCGCCCGGATGCGGAGGAGCCGACCGTCCGGAGAAACGGGTGCAGGCGAGGTCCATCCCTCCCCAGAAGAAGTGCACCGGGCTGACCTTTCCGACGAAGTGCGACCGGAACTCACCGATCACGCGGTTCGCCTGCAACAGCTGGCGCCAGAAGAGGTGGGCCGCCTCGGCGTCGTAGGAGGCGTGCTCGTGGTCCTCGGCGAAGGGGATCGCCGGGTCGACCTCGTTGGGGTGCGGGCGGATCGGTGCCTCGATCCCGAGTCGGCCGAGCGCGTCCAGGATCCGGGAGTAGAACTCGGCGACCGGCATCGGCCGCAGCGGGAAGCTCCCCACGCCGCCGTCGCTGCTGCGGACCTCGAGCTGGTGCCCGACGAAGTCGAACTCGATCTCGAAGGCCCCACCGCGGTACGGGATGGCCGACGTCGTCAACCCGCGCGGGCTGACATAGAGGGTCACCTGCCACCAGTGGTTGACCAGCGGAGCGTGGGCCATGCGGATCTTGCCCACGATCTGGGTCCACATGTGCAGGGTGTCCCGGGTGGGGGTCCAGTCCGAGACCCGCAGGCCGGGCCAGTTCGTCTCTGATGTGAGGGTCATCGTCTCTCGCTTCCGTCGCTGCGCCACCCGGAGGAGTGGTTGACGCATCATCCGCATAGTAGATGACGCATCAACCTATTGGGCGGAGGGCGCACCTCGGCGACCGACCGAAACCCAGGATGGTTGACGCGTCATCCAATGGTGCTAATTTAGATGACGCGTCATCTAAATCGGCGGGCTTGTCGTCACTCCCGCGCGCTCTCGCGCGCACCCCTGGCGTCTGCGCGGAGATGGACGGTGCCCCGACCGACCCCCCGGATCACCCCCTGGAAGGGACCCCCTGTGAGCACCAAGGCCAAGAACGGACTGCAGGCACTGCTGACCCCGGAGGAGAGCGTTCTCGTCCTGATCGACCACCAGCCGTTCCAGTTCGCCAACCTGAACAGCCACGAACCGTCGATGGTCGTCAACAACGCCGTCGCCCTGGCCAAGGCCGCCAAGGCGTTCGACGTTCCGACCATCCTGACGACCGTGCTGGAGGAGCGCGGCGGCTACCTCATCAAGGGGCTTCGGGACGTGTTCCCGGAGCAGAAGCCGATCGACCGCACGTTCATCAACACCTGGCAGGACGAGCGCGTCGTTGACGCCGTCCGGGCGACCGGCAGGAAGAAGCTGGTCATCGCCGGTCTCTGGACCGAAATCTGCCTGGCCATGCCCGCGATCCAGGCGGCGGGCGAGGGCTACGAGGTCTTCGCCGTCACCGACGCGTCGGGCGGCGCCTCGGTGGAGTCCCACGACATGGCCGTGCGGCGCATGGTCCAGGCCGGCGTGGTGCCGATCACCTGGCTGGCCGTGGCGGGCGAGTGGCAGCGCGACTGGGCCCGTGAGGAGACCGTGTCCGCCATGACCGGAATCCTGGAGCAGCACGGTGGCGCCACCGGCGTCGCCTTCGCCTGGGAGACCCAACTGTTGAGCTCCCGCGCCGGAGCCTGACGCTCCCACCAACAGCACCGATCGGGACGGATCGTCGGCAGGTCCGGCGACCCGTCCCACCTCGGATCCCGCGCGTGAACGAGTCCGAGCACCAAGCCGATCGGGTGGTCAACCGCCCGGCCGATCCATCAAGGAGGAGGACCCATGGCGGTCAAGGTGAACGACGTGCCCGAGGCCAAGCGCTACGAGGCCCGCGTCGACGGAGAGTCCGGGGTCGCTGGCATCGCGGGGTACATCCGCACGTCGGAGCTCGTCGCGTTCGTGCACACCGAGGTCGCTCCGGAGTACGAGGGGCGCGGGGTCGGGTCCGCCCTGGTCCGCACGGCCCTCGACGAGGCACGGTCCGCGCGCCTGCGGGTGCTGGCGACCTGCCCCTTCTTCGCGGGCTGGATCGCCCGTCACCCCGAGTACCAGGACCTGCTCTACCAGTCCCGGAGCAGCGTCACTGACTGAGCTCGGACACGGCGCAGGGATCATCGCCGAGAGGTGGTCGGCCGCTCCTGGAGCTCGCACCGGCGCCCCTGGCCGAACGCCGCAGGGCGCCGGATCTCCTGGCGATGCCCAGAAGTAGCCGCCCGAGCTGCTTTCGCAGTTCGGGCGGCTTCTCCGCTGTCTCAGGGTGGTGGACTCGGGAGGACTCGAACCCCCGACCTCTGTTCCGCCGAGGCATGCGTCGACCTGTCGACAAGCCGACAGATCCGCTTGTGACCTGTGAGCCCCGGCAGCATCCCACTGCTCCTGCGGCTCCGCGGAGCCATCCGCACTGACTCCGGGACCTGGAGTCTGGATCAGCCAGGGCTTGGCACGTGGACCACATGAACAGGCGGCCACGTCCTCGGCGACGGATCCTGTTCCGATGTTCCTCAACCCCCGAGTGGCCAGCGTTGCGACGCCAGAATATGGCCGATCGGGCAGTTTCCTATCCAAGCGGCCAAGATAGGCCCGATTCGCTTGGTTCGTCGCGGTCCGTCTGCTGCACTGAAGATCGGGAGCGCGGTGCTCCCAGCTTCCACTCCGAGCAAAACCATGGGGCCATAGCTAACGCGGCGGGAGACCCGGCATCTGGAGACGAACTTGCACTCAGGAAGGCCTGCTCGGCGTTTCCTCCCCTTCTGCTTGAGGGCTCACGAGCCAGTGTAAGAGTTCACTTGGGAACAATAGATCATTCGTCCCCCGCGAGCAGACGGAATACTTCCATTGCACGACTCCCCTGCCCGATGCTCTGTCGCCTCAACCTGGAACACATCGACGACCTTTGAATAAGAAAGAGGCTACTCATGAACTCAGTGAAGAGAGTTGCACTGATCGCCGCAATCGCCTCCATGTGCGTAGCTGGTGTGGCAAGTTCGGCCGGGGCGAATGACGGAGCGCAGACCAGGGCCGCGTATCCGAGCGAATGCCAGTACGAGAACATGGGCTCCTGGGGCGGTCGTGCACTGTGCAAGAAGTCGAATGGCGGTTCCTTCAGGGCCGTCGTGCACTGCGAGAGTGTGACGACAGGTCGTGTACAAGGCTTCTTCGGCCCGTGGACGAAAACCGGAACCTCCACCGCATATTGCCACGGAGACGGGAAGGCCCTTTTCACGGGTGTTGATCTCTCCGCACGAGACAACACCTGAGACACGATAGAAAATGAGACGAGAGTTCGATATGAAGAAATATCTCCGTGCGCCCCTTGCGGCAGCAGCCATGACCCTGGGTATCCTCGCTACATCCACGGTCCCGGCTACCGCCGATCAGGTTGAATCGGCCGCCTCCTGGCCGAGCAACTGCACCTTCGAAAGGTTCCTCGACCGGTACGCGGGCGTCGGAACCAAGGCAATCTGCAAATCAGGCGGAGGACAGTACCGGGCTGCCGTGATTTGCCGACCAGTCCTCGAGGGGTCCGATGTGACCCGTCTGTCTCCGGTCTGGAGAAACTCAGGAAGTGGGACGTACTCTTACGTCTACTGCCCACCGGAGACCGTGTATTCAAGCTCAGGTATCGAGAAAAGAGCAGGATAAGGCCCCCTAAGCCACGGCGCTCCATTCTGAAATGAGAATGGAGCGCCCATTTTCGACCGCACATCACAGGTGAGCGCACGAGGGACCTGTGGGTGCGATGAGTGCACCGACGGCAACGAGGGCGACCAGACGCGCGGAGCCACGAGTTCCGAGGGATTGTGATCCCGCATGGAGCACACGCAGCGACAGGCGCCCACGAGTGATGGGAGTCATGGTTGGCCTGATGCGCTCCAGGCTGCCAGACCCCGCGAGCCCCGGCCCCTGATCGACGTGCGTTCCACAGCCGTCCGCAAGCGACCGGATTCAACGTCCTCAGGCGGATGTTCGCCCAGGCCACAAAAGAAGCCGCCCGCCCTGGTTTCCCAGGTCGGGCGGCTTCTCCACTGTCTCAAGGTGGTGCACTCGGGAGGACTCGAACCCCCAACCTTCTGATCCGTAGTCAGATGCTCTATCCATTGAGCTACGAGTGCAGGTCTTCAGTTGTGTGTCGCCCGGTTGAGCTGGGCTCTCCCTTGCGACGTCTCTGACTCTATCACGGTGCTGGAGTGCCTTTGCGCCGTTTTTCGGTGTGACCCGGGCCATGGGGCGCCGACGCGCGGTCGGCGCCCCACAGGTGCCTACTGGCTCTCCTCCAAGGAGGCCGCCCACAGCTCGAGGGCCGTGTCGATCTGCTCGCCGATGACCACGAGGGCCGGGATGAAGCGGACCACGTTGCCAGCCGGGCCGCAGGTGAGCAGCAGCAGCCCGTTCCGGGCGGCGGCCTGCTGGGCGCGCTGGGCCGCGTCGCCGTCGGGTGTCCCGTCGGCCCTGACGAACTCGTTGGCCCGCATCAGGCCGCGCCCGCGGACGTCGCCGATGCCCGCGTGTGACTCGGCGATCTTGGCCAGGCCCTGCTGGAGCCGCTCGCCCTGGCGGGCCGCGTTCTCCACCAGGTTCTCCTCCTGGATGACGTCCAGGGTGGCCAGAGCCGCAGCGCAGGACACCGCGTTGCCGCCGTAGGTGCCGCCCTGGGAACCCGGCCAGGCCTTGTCCATGATCGCGGCCGGGGCGGCGATCGCGGACAGCGGGAAGCCACTGGCCAGGCCCTTCGCGGTGATGACGATGTCCGGGCGCACACCGGAGGGCTCGTGCCCCCAGAACGTGCCGGTGCGGCCGAAGCCGGTCTGGACCTCGTCCATGACCAGCAGGAACCCGTGCCTGTCGGCGCGCTCCCGCAGCCCCTGGAGGAAGGCGTCCGGGACGGGCACGTAGCCGCCCTCACCGAGCACGGGCTCGATGAACACGGCGGCGGTGTCCTGCGGGGAGGTCACCGTCGCGAACTGGTAGTCGAGCTCGCGCAGTGCGTACGCCACCGCTTCTTCCTCGGTCATCCCGAGCCGGTAGGCGTACGGGAAGGGCGAGACCACCACACCGGGAACGAGCGGGCCGATCCCCGCGCGGATCTTCACCCCGGACGTGGTGAGCGAGGCGGCGCCCATCGTGCGCCCGTGGAAGGAACCCTGGAAGACCACGGCGTTCTGACGGCCGGTGGCCTGGCGGGCCAGGCGCAGCGCCGCCTCCACGGCCTCACTGCCCGAGTTCACGTAGAACAGGCGGTCGATCCCCTCGGGCAGCACCTCTCCGAGACGTTCGGTGAGTCGCAGCAGGGGCCGGTGCATCACGGTGGTGTACTGGCCGTGGATCAGCGTCGCGACCTGCTCCTGTGCGGCGGCCACCACCCTGGGGTGGCAGTGCCCGGTGCTGGTCACGCCGATGCCGGCGGTGAAATCGAGGAAACGACGGTCGTCCTCGTCGTAGATGTAGACACCCTCGCCTCGCGCCGCGACGACCGGTGTCGCCTGCTTGAGAACCGGGGAGAGCTCCGCCATGCGGTGGCCTCAATTCCTTGTGTCGAGTTCCGTAGGATTGTTGACAATCGACGCTGCTATGGAAACATCCGGGGCGCGGCGGTGTCCAGCGGACGCACGTCGGGCAGTTCTGACCACAGGCCGTCCCATGCCGGGGCGGCCCGTCGACGGAGGAGAGAACATGTCGGATCGCGAAGCACGGGTCGTCGCACAGGTGGACAAGAAACTTTTCCTCGGCGGGAAGTGGCGGGACGCCTCCTCCGGCGCGACCTTCGAGGTCGAGGACCCGTCCACCCGCAAGGTGCTGTGCGACGTCGCGGACGCGGGCCGGGAGGACGCCATGGAGGCCCTGGACGCCGCGGCGCGGGCCCAGCCGGGGTGGGCCAGGGTCGCGCCCCGCGAGCGCGGTGAGATCCTCCACAGGAGCTTCGAGCTGCTCATGGAGCGGCAGGAGGAGCTCGCCGTCCTCATGACCCTGGAGATGGGCAAGCCGCTGGCCGAGGCGCGGGGCGAGATCGCCTACGCCGCCGAGTTCTTCCGCTGGTTCTCCGAGGAGGCCGTGCGGATCGAGGGCGGGTTCGCCACCTCGCCGGACGGCAAGTCGCGCTTCCTGATCATGCGCCAGCCCGTGGGCCCCTGCATGCTCATCACCCCCTGGAACTTCCCCATGGCGATGGGCACCCGCAAGATCGGCCCGGCCATCGCCTCCGGGTGCACGATGATCCTCAAGCCCGCCCACCAGACGCCGCTCTCGGCGCTGGCGCTGGCCGGGATCCTCACGGAGGCGGGGCTTCCGGAGGGCGTGCTCAGCGTCCTGCCCACCTCCGACCCCGGTGCGATCACCGGGCCCCTGTTGGCGGACGGCCGCATCCGCAAGCTGTCCTTCACCGGTTCCACCGCGGTCGGCCGCAAGCTCCTGGAGCAGAGCGCGCCCCAGGTCCTGCGCACCTCCATGGAGCTGGGCGGAAACGCGCCGTTCCTGGTGTTCGACGACGCCGACATGGACGCGGCGGTCGACGGGGCGATGCTCGCCAAGATGCGCAACATCGGTGAGGCCTGCACGGCCGCCAACCGGATCTACGCGCAGTCCGGGATCGCGGAGGAGTTCTCCCGGCGGCTCAGCGAGCGCATGGGCGCGCTCCGGCTGGGCCGGGGTCTGGACGACGGCGCGGACGTGGGCCCGCTGATCGACGACAAGGCCCGCGACAAGGTCCAGGGGCTGGTGGACGACGCCGTGCGGCGGGGCGCGCGCGTGCTCGTCGGCGGCGGACCCGGCGACGGCCCGGGGCACTTCTACCAGCCGACCGTGCTGGCCGACGTTCCGTTCGCGGCGGAGCTGTCCAACACCGAGATCTTCGGTCCGGTGGCCCCGGTGCTGACCTTCGAGACGGAGGAGGAGGCGGTCCGAGCCGCCAACGACACCGAGTTCGGCCTGGTCAGCTACCTGTACACCCAGGACCTGAACCGGGCGATGCGGGTCAGCGAGGCCCTGGAGACCGGCATGGTCGGCCTCAACCAGGGTGTGGTGTCCAACCCGGCGGCACCGTTCGGCGGGGTCAAGCACTCGGGGCTGGGCCGCGAGGGCGGCCGTGTGGGCATCGACGAGTTCCTGGACACCAAGTACGTGGGGATCGGCGGGCTCGTCTGACCCACGCGTGGGTCCGGCCGGTTCGGGCGGGCCCACGCGGTGTCAGCCCCGGTGCCGTTTTCCGGCGCCGGGGTTGCCCGTGGGGACGCGGGGCGGCCCCTGGCGTCGGAACGGCGCTCCCGGCCGTCGACGTGTCGCCCCTCCCACGGGCCCGTCGCGGCCTGGACGGCGGGTCGGCACGGGCGCAGCGAGCCGTCCGTCGCGAGGAGCCGACGGACGCGGCGCGTGCTTCCGCCTCCGGGCTCCGGTGCTGGCCGTCAGGACCCGGCGCCGGTCTCCGCGTTGATCCGGGCGACGGTGTCGACCATGTGGGACTCGATCAGCGTGAGCAGCCGCTCCTCCTCACCGTCCACGATCGCGTCCAGGATCCTGCGGTGCTCGTCGAGGAGCTCCTGGGGTTCGGGGTAGACGGCCTGCATCACGGTCAGGCACATACGGGTCTCCACGAGGAGCGTCTGGGCCATGCGCTCCAGGCGCGAGTTGCCCGAGCAGCTGACCAGGGTCCGGTGGAACTCCTGGTCGGCGTCGCTCATGGCGGTCCGGTCCGCGCTGGCGGCGGCCTCCGCCAGCCGGTCCACGGCGGGGGTGAGGCGGGCCAGGGCCTCCCCCCGGTTGCCCCGCATGATCAGCTCGCAGGCGGTCCGCTCCACCGCGAGCCGGGCCACGTAGACGTCGCGGACGTCGTCGGGGGTCAGCTCGCGCACGAACAGGCCCCTGTGCCGTTCACTGCGCAGCAGCCCCTCCTGGACCAGGCGCTGCATGGCCTCGCGGAGCGGCCCCCGGCTCACGCCCAGTCTCCCCGCCAGGTCGGCCTCGCCGAGCTGGTCCCCGGGTGCGAGGGAGCCGTACATGATCGCCGACCTCAGCTGGTCGGCGATCAGCTCGGCGGTGGAACGCCTGGGGACGGGTCTGAGCTGGCCGGGGGCTGACATGGTGTTCCCTTCTGAACGACGGTACAAAGGTGACGAACCGGGCGTGGGTTGGCCCTGAGGCTAACCGGCCCCGAAGGCACTCCTGACCACGGAGGCTCCCGAACGGAAGAGCGTCCCGGGGCCGGACCGGGCCTCGCACTGGCCGGCGAGCCGGAGGCCCTCCCAGACGCTGACCTGGTTGGCGGTGAGCACCGTCTTGCCCAGCAGCGCCTCCATCGGTTCGATGAGGTCGGCGCTGTGCAGGGCGGTGTCCGGGACCAGGACCGCCTCGGCCCTGGGGTGGTCGTTGGAGATGACGAAGTCGAGCGCGTCGTCGGGGTCGAGGTAGCCGACCTCGGCGGCCGTGGCGATCCCGTGACTGGCCAGGGACATCACCTCCACCCCCGCGTCGGTGAGGAACTCCACGAAGCGCTGGGCGACGTCGTCCGGGTAGGTGGCGGCGATGGCGACCCGGGACGCGCGCAGCTGGCTGAGGGCGTGCACGAACGCGAACGACGTGCTCGAACTCGGGACGCCCGTCACCTCCTGCACGCCCTGGACCTGGCGCCGGGCACCCTCCCAGCCGAACACGAAACTGCCGCTCGTGCAGGCCCAGACGGCGGAGTCGACCCTGAGGCCGCCGAGCTCCTGCGCGCCCTTGGCGAGGACCCCCTCACTGCCCACGTCGAGCAGGGCGTCCACCCGGTGGGCGTCCTCGCGCATGAGCGTGTGCACCACGGGGAGCTCGACGTCCCCGCCGAGGGTGTCGGCGAAGGTCCTGTAGTCGTCCTCGGCGCTGTGACCGGGATAGAGGATTCCTACTCGGGTCATGATTCTCCTTGGCTCGCGGGCGCCTTCCCTGGCGGTCGTTCAGACTGCACTGGGGGCCGTCGCGTCGATCAACCGCTGTCCGTGCGCGACGGCCCGGCGGTCGGCGGCCCGCAGCAGGTCCCACATGGTGACCTGGTTGGCCGCGATCACCGGCTTGCCCAGTTCCTGTTCCAGGGGCGCGATGATGTCGTAGGTGAGGACGTTGGTGCAGCTGATGAACACGGCCTGGGCGTCGGGGCGGTCCACCTCGTGCACCGCCCGGGCGACCTCGGCGTAGGTGACCCTCCAGATGTGGCTGAGCAGGCCGAGCCCGACGCTGGAGGTGACCCCCACGTCGTGTTCGGCGAGGTAGTCGAGCAGGCGGTCGGTGACGCTGTCCACGTACGGCGTGACCACGGCGATCCGGTCCGCCTCCAGGACCCGCAGGGCGTCGATCAGCGCGCCCGAGGTGGTGACGGCGGCGGGGGCGCCCGCCTCCCGCATGGTTCTTCGCAGCTCACGCTCACCTTCGGCGCCGTGGACGAAGCTGCCCGAGGCGCAGGCGTAGCCGATCGCGAGGGGTTCGGGTGCCATGAGGGCGCGGACCGCCTTGGTCACACCCTTGGCCTTGCTGAGGGCCGCGGCCTGGTCGACCGTCACCGGGATGCGCACGAACGGCAGGCGGGTGATGAGCAGCGAGACGTCGTCCGGAGCCCAGCGCCACAGTTCGCGGTCGAGCGCGAAGTCGTAGGGCGCCACCACGCCGACCCCCGACTGCCAGGGAGTCATGGTGTCCGCCGACAGTTCGACGACCTCGTGCGGCGCGGGTGGTGGAGGCGGAGTGGGGCCTCCCGTGAAGGGGGTCGCGGCGTGGGCCACGGGTACGGGACCGTCCTCGTGGTCCGGTCGGTCTTCTTCGGTCCGCATCGGTCACTCACCTCCCAGTGCTGTTCTCGGTTCGGTCGGCTCGGTCGGTTCGTGGGGCCGGCGCGACCCCGGGGCCTTCTCCTCGGGGCGGGGTCCTCCGCGCGGGCCCGTCAGCGTTCGAGCCGCTCGTACAGGAGGCGCTCGCCGACGCTGCCGGAGCGCCAGACGTCGTTGCAGGCCTCGGCCATGGCGGGCAGGTTCTCCACGACGGTCGCGAACACGTTCCCCGGAACCCAGCCCACGTCGCCGTTGAGCAGCAGGTTGTTGCGCCCGTAGAACAGGGCGAGGTCGATGACGCCGGGCAGGCCCTCGATCCCCTTGTCCTCCTTGAAGGTGCGGTCGAGCATGCCCTCGTCGAAGGAGAAGTAGACGATGTCGCCGGGGATCGGTGTGACGGTGGGGTTCTCCTGGCCCGGTTCCGGGTCGGCGAACCTCGGCACCATCGTGTAGACCTCGTTGCGCGCGTACTTGGCGTGCTGGACGGCGTCGCCCTGCGGGAGGGCGTTCCACACCGCCTCGCAGGTACGGGGTGCGTCCTTGTCGAGCAGTTCCGCCACGCAGGAGACCCCGCGCCTGGCGAGGGTGACGGTCATGTACCTGGGCAAGTGGTGTCCCTTCGACGGCTCTTCTTCCTGCCGGATCCCTCTGTGTCTTGTGGACTGTTGATTGTCGACAATCTTACGATCTACCTACCGAGTACGGCAATAGACACCGGGACGTGCGGGTATGTCGGCAGCGTCGGTGCGGGTGGGCGACACCCCGGGCAGACGTTGGACGTCCCCGCGAAACACGCCGCATAGGCCCGAATCGGGCGTTTTGTGGATTGTTGACAATCCTATGTCGGCTCCCTAGCGTTTCCCGTGCAGGGCGGAACCACCCATCCGACGACAGGATCAGCAAGTCAGAACACCGTCGCAACCGGAAAGCGCGCCCGTGAACAGTTCCACCACCAGCCCGTCCGTGCCCGAACGACCCCGCCTCGTCGTACTCCGAGGCGAGGACCTTCCGCCGGGCCACGAGCGCATCGACGACCACCCGAGGCTCGGCGAGGTCGTCTACGCCACCGCCGACGAACTGTCCGCCACCCTTCCCGGTGCGGACGTCCTGCTCGTGTGGGACCTGTTCACCGAGGCGCTGGCCGACTCCTGGTCCAAGGCCGACTCCCTGAAGTGGGTGCACGCGGCCACCACCGGTGTGGACAACCTGATGTTCCCCGGACTGGTGGAGAGCGACGTCCTCGTCACCAACTCGCGCGGGGTGTTCGACGAGCACATCGCCGAGTACGTCCTGGGTCTGGTCATCTCCTTCGCCAAGGACTTCCAGGGCACCTGGGACCTCCAGCGGGAACGCCAGTGGCGGCACCGCGAGACCGAGCGGGTGGCCGGTCGGCGCGTCCTCGTGGTCGGCACCGGCCCCATCGGCCGCGCGATCGCCCGCAAGCTCACGGCCGTGGGCATGGACGTCCGCGGCTCGGGCAGCCACGCCCGCGACGGCGACCCCGACTTCGGTTCCGTGGCGGAGTCCAGCCTCGCCGAACCCGGCGCCGACGGCGGGCGCACCCTGCTCGACGAGCTCCCCGAGGCCGACTACGTGGTCGTCGCCGCTCCGCTGACCGAGTCCACCCGGGGCCTGGTCGGCCGGGAGTTCCTCGACCTGATGAAACCCACCGCGCGGCTGGTCAACATCGCGCGCGGCCCCATCGTCGTCCAGTCCGACCTGGTCGCCGCCCTGGACAGGGGCGCGATCGCCGGTGCGGCACTGGACGTCTTCGAACGGGAACCGCTCAAGGCCATCAACCCGCTCTGGGGGCTGCCCGGCTCCGTCGTGTCGCCGCACATGTCCGGTGACGTCGTCGGCTGGCGGGAGGACCTGGTGGAGCTGTTCCTGGACAACCTCGCCCGTTACCTGGACGGGCGGGGACCGCGCAACGTCGTGGACAAGAGCCGGGGCTACGTACCCGGCTGACCCCTCGCGTGACTTGGGAGGCTGAAGTGACGATCCGTTCCGACCGGGCCGGGACCGATGACGCTGGTGCGGCCGGTACGGCCGAAGGCTCCGCCGGTGCCGAGACGGGAGCCCCTCGGGGCGTCCCGGCGGCGCGCGCGGGGCAACCCGTGACACCGGCCGACCTGTCCGCCGAACAACTGCTCCACGCCTACTCCACCGGGGAACTGTCCCCCGTGGAGGCGGTGGACGCGGTACTCGAACGCATCGAGCAGGACAACCCGGCTCTGAACGCGTTCTGCCTGGTCCGCCCCGAGGAGGCGCGCGAGGCGGCCCGCGCCTCCGCCGAGCGGTGGCGGCGCGGCGAGCCCGAGGGACGGTTGGACGGGGTGCCCGCCTCGGTCAAGGACATCCACCTGACGAAGGGGTGGCCCACCCTCAAGGGGTCGGTGACCTCGTCGCAGGAGGGGCCGTGGGAGGAGGACTCCCCGGTGGTGGCGCGGATGCGCGAGCAGGGGGCGGTGTTCGTCGGCAAGACCACCACCCCCGAGCTGGCCTGGAAGGGCGTCACCGACAACCCGCTCACCGGGATCACGCGTAACCCGTGGGACCTGTCCACCACGCCGGGCGGCTCCAGCGGGGGTTCGGCAGCGGCGGTGGCGGCCGGGATGGGACCGCTGTCCACCGGGACGGACGGGGGCGGTTCCATCCGCATCCCGGCCAGCTTCGCCGGGATCTGCGGGATCAAGCCCACCTGGGGCCTGGTGCCGCACTTCCCGGCGAGCCCGTTCGGGTCGCTCGCGCACACCGGCCCGATGGCGCGGACCGTGGGCGACATGGCGCTGATGCTGGACGTCGTCTCCGGGTTCGACGCCCGGGACTGGATGGCGATGCCGACCCCGGGCCCCGGCCTGGCCGAGGCGGGACGCGGCACCGAACCGGAGGAGCTGGTCCGCGGGCTGCGGATCGCCTACAGCCCCACCCTGGGCGGGTTGGACGTGGACCCCGAGGTGGCCCGTGCGGTCGCCGACGCGGTGCGGGTGTTCGCCTCGCTGGGCGCCGAGGTGGAGGAGGCCGACCCCGGCCTGCCGGACTCCCTGGAGGAGTTCCACGTGCTCTGGTACTCGGGCGCGGCCAAGGCCACCGAACATCTCACCGACCGGGACCGTGACCTCCAGGACCCCGGCCTGCGGGAGATCATCGAGGAGGGCGTCACCTACTCGGCGCAGGACTACCTGACGGCGATGGCGCTGCGGATGGCGATGGGCGCCCGGATGGGGCGGTTCCACGAGTCCTACGACCTGCTGCTCACCCCCACCATGCCGATCGTGGCCTTCGAGGCCGGTCTGGAGTCCCCGCCGGAGCTGTCCGGGAAGCGGTGGACCTCCTGGGCCGGGTTCAGCTACCCGTTCAACATGACCCAGCAGCCCGCCGCCAGCGTGCCGTGCGGGTTCAGCGAGTCGGGGCTGCCGATCGGCCTCCAGGTGGTGGGCCCCCGGCACTCCGACGACCGCGTGCTCCGTGCCTGCCGCGCCTTCGAGCTGGCCAGCCCCTGGGTGGGGCGTCGACCGTGACGCGCGGGCACCGGGCCCCGGTTTCGGGGTCCGGTGCCCGGCTCGGTCACGGGAGCCCGGCTCCGGGCTCCGGGCTCCGTGTGACGAGATGGTGACGATGCGGCGACGGTAGTCACACCCGCACCAGCCGTCATCAGGCGCTTTGCTCCCTGAGCCAGCCCTTTGTCCGTTTACGGGACCTTCGCCCGGGGAGTTCGGTGCCTTAAGGCTCCCTCCGGGCCCCCCGTAGGCGTTAACGTCTTCCTCGGAGTGGTGTCATGTGCGTACGGACACGAGACGAGGGAGGTCCGCGATGATCGACGGTGGAGCCGAGGGTGCCCGGAAGCCGATCAGGGTCTTCCTCGTCGACGACCACGAGGTCGTCCGGCGCGGTGTGGCCGCGCTGCTGGAGACCGAGGACGACATGACCGTCGTCGGTGAGGCCGGGACCGCCGAGCAGGCGCTGTCGCGCATCCCCGTGGTCCTGCCCGACGTCGCCGTGCTGGACGTGCGCCTGCCGGGCGGCTCCGGAGTGCAGGTGTGCCGGGAGATCCGGTCCGACCACCCCGGGATCGCCTGCCTGATGCTCACGTCCTTCGCGGACGAGGACGCTCTGTACGACGCCGTCATGGCCGGGGCCGCCGGGTACGTGCTCAAGCAGATCCACGGCGCGGACCTGGTCGGCGCGGTGCGCACGGTCGCGGCCGGCGGCTCCCTGCTGGACTCGGGCAGCACCGGCGCCATGCTGGAGCGTCTGCGCGGCGCCCAAGCCGAGCCGGACCCGCTCGCGGAGCTGACCCCGCAGGAGCGCCAGATCCTCGACCTCATCGGCGAGGGCATGACCAACCGGCAGATCGGCGAGCGGCTGTACCTGGCCGAGAAGACCGTGAAGAACTACGTCTCGGCGCTGCTGGCCAAGCTGGACCTCAAGCGCCGCACCCAGGCGGCGGTGCTCGTCGCCGAGCTGCGCGGCCGCCGCTACTGACTCAAGCCCTCCCGTCCGGACGGCGCGTGCTGCGGAGCCGCCCTGCTACTGGCTCAAGCCGTCCCGTCCGGCAGCGAAGGCCGCAGCGAACCCCCGCTCCCCCAGTGCCGCACGGCCCCCGGCCGTGACGCGGTCTGCGTCGCCCCGTTCGCCCGGAGCAAGCGGCGCACCCACTGACTCGCGGAGCGCGGCGGCCGACCCCAGCAGGGTGGCGCGGCCGTGCTCTCCAGTCAGGGGCGTGGGAGCCCGCCAGCCCCGCCAGGGCGAGCGCGACCGACCTCGGGTCGCCCATGGCCCGCGCGAGCCCCCTCACTGTGCGGGGCGTCGTGGACACGGGGCACGGCGACGACGACTCCGCCCGCCGCGCACTACCCGGAAGGCGCTTCCTGCCCCCGGGCGGCCCGGCCCCGGGGGTCTCTCCCCCATGCCGGGGCCAGACCCCCGTCGCGCGCCCCGACCTGGGATCATGAAGACTTCCTCATGTCCGCTTCATGCGGACGCCGCCTTCGTCGGGGAGGCTCTGCTTCATGAGATCACCTCTGGTGCCGCTGGCGGTCGGGGCGCTGACAGTCGTCTCCGTCTCGGTCGCCGCCCTGCTGTGGGCGCTGTTCCTGCGCGATCCGGACCCCGGGCGCGCCTCCGAGGTCGTGCTCGGCGAGTCGCCCGAGGCCACCGCCTCCGCCGATCCCGACGACGACGTGGTCAGCCCTCCCCCACCGGTCACCGACCAGGAGGGGGGCGGCGGGGAGGCCTCCGGGGATCCCTCACCCGAACCCTCCGCCAGCCCCTCGTCCGAGCCGCCGACCGGGTTCCCCTTCGACTGCCTCGACGGGGGCACCGGCCACGAGAGCTGGGGCGAGGAGCAGTGGGAGAGCTGGTGGGAGGCCTGCCTGGACACGCGGTACGAGAACGGGGACGACGATGACGACTGACGGTCAGCGGGGGGCGGACGGGGACGGCTCGGACCGCCGCGCCGATCCCGACGCCACCACCGTCAACGTCCCGCCGGGCCGGTCCAGACCCGGGGGATCGGGGAACGCCGAGACGCCCTCTGGAGGGTCATCCTCGGGCGGTACCTCGGTGTTCCCGACCCTCGTCCTGCGCGGCCCCCAGCCGGAGCTGCCCCAACGCCGCCGGGTGCCCGCCCGGCTGCTCATCACCGCGTGGGTGGTCCTGCTCATGGCCGCCGTCCTCGTGCTGGTCAACGTGGTCACCTGGAGCGCGCTGACCGCCCGGACCGACGAGCGGGTCGACCGCGCCCTGAACCAGGAGATCGCCGAGTTCCAGGAGTTCGCGGCGGTGGGCGTCGACCCCGGCACCGGCTCCGCCTTCAGCGACGTCTCCTCCCTCATCCGGGTCCACCTGGAGCGCCAGTTCCCCGAGGACTCCGAGATCCTCTTCGGCTGGGTGGACGAATCCGGGGAGGGCGCGGCGGACGCCGAGAGGTCGGCGTCGCGCGGGAGCCGGGGCTCCGCCGAGGCCGTCACCGGCCGCATCCGGCAGGGGCAGGAACCCCCGTACGACCTGTCCGCCGACCCCGCGATGGTCGAGGCGATCCTGGACACCTCCGACGCCCGGGGCGTCCTGGACACCCCGGCCGGACCGGTCGAGTGGGAGAAGATCCGTGCGCTGCCCCCGCAGGGCGACGGCGGACCGGCGGGGTGGTTCGTGATCGGCTACTTCACCGCCCACGACGACGACACCTCGGCCGGGACCATGGGCACCCTGGCCCTGGTCAGCCTGGGCGGACTGCTCGCGGCCGCCACCGCCGCATGGTGGGTGGCGGGCCGCATCCTCGCCCCCGTCCGACTGGTCCGGCAGACCGCCGCGGAGATCTCCGAGGAGGACCTCACCCAGCGCATCGAGGTGTCCGGTCGCGACGACATCGCGGCGCTGGCCGAGCAGTTCAACAGCATGCTGGACCGGCTGGAGGGCGCCTTCACCGAACAGCGCCGCTTCGTCGACGACGCCGGGCACGAACTGCGCACCCCCATCACGATCGTGCGCGGCCACCTGGAGCTCATGGGAGACGACCCCGAGGAGCGCCGCGAGGTGGTCCGGCTGGTCACCGACGAGCTCGACCGGATGGGCCGCATCGTGGAGGACCTGCTGCTGCTCGCCAAGGCCCAACAGCCCGACTTCGTCCACCCCGAACCCGTCTCCCTGGCCGAGCTCACCAGCGACATCGACGCCAAGGTGCGTCAGCTCGGCGACCGCGACTGGCGGCTGGAGTCGCTGGCGGAGGAGACCGCCTACCTGGACCCCCAGCGCGTCACCCAGGCGATGGTGCAGCTGGCGGCCAACGCCGTACGGCACACCGCCCCCGGCTCCACCCTGCGCACCGGTTCGAGGGTCAGCGGTTCCGAGGTGCGCCTGTGGGTCGCCGACCACGGCCCCGGGATCCCCGCCGAGGAGCACGGCCGGATCTTCGAGCGCTTCTCCCGGGGCGGTCGCACCGCGCGCGGCGAGCGGGGGGCCGGGCTGGGCCTGGCCATTGTCCGAGCCATCACCGAGGCGCACCACGGCCGGGTGGACCTGATCTCGGCACCCGGTGCGGGCTCCACGTTCACCCTCGTCATCCCCCTGACCCCCGTTGACGGCCGCGTTGGAAGGGAACACCTGTGAGCCGTGTACTCATCGTCGAGGACGAGGAGCGGATCGCCTCCTTCGTCCAGAAGGGACTGACCGCCAGCGGGTTCACCACCACGGTGGTGGGCACCGGGGCCGAGGCGGTGGACTACGCCGTCACCGGCGGGTTCGAACTCATGCTGCTGGACCTCGGTCTGCCGGACACCGACGGGTTCGACGTGCTCCGCAGGGTGCGCGCCCTGGGAGTGGACGTCCCCGTGGTGATCCTGACCGCCCGGGACGGGGTACGGGACACCGTGACGGGTCTGGAGATCGGCGCGGACGACTACGTCACCAAGCCGTTCCGGTTCGAGGAACTGCTGGCGCGGGTCCGGCTGCGGATGCGCACGGAGCGCGCCCCGGACCTGACGGTGCTGCACGCGGGAGGGCTCCGGTTGGACCTGCGGACGCGCAGGGTCGAGGTGGGTGAGGAATCGGTGGACCTCACCGCCCGGGAGTTCGCGCTGCTGGAGCTGCTCATGCGGCACCAGGGGCAGGTGATGACCCGCCAGCAGATGTTGTCGCACGTGTGGGGCTACGACTACGACCCCGGGTCCAACGTGGTGGACGTGTTCGTGAGGGCGCTGCGCCGCAAGGTGGGCGCGGAGCGCATCCTCACGGTGCGGGGCATGGGGTACCGGCTGACCGGCTGATGCGTTCGGCGGGGGCGACCGACCGGGCCGCCCCCGCGTCACCACCGGGTGACCAGGGGACCCAGGTGACCCGCGTGCGGGTGACCCGGGGTCCCCGCGTGACCCGGTGACGCATCCCGGCGAACATGAGGGTTCCCTCATGCGGGTCTCATGAACGCCTCACCGGCGCTGCCCACCATGGTCGACATGTTCTGGTTCGCTCTGGCGGTCGACCTGACCGCGATCACGGTGTTGTCCTACGTCCTCTACTTCCGCAGGCACGGCCGGCGGGACCTGGTGCTCGCCTACGTGGCGCTCAACGTCGGCATCTTCGCGGTCGTGTCGATGCTGACCCAGCAGGAGGTGGGCCTGGCGGTCGGCTTCGGGCTGTTCGGTGTGCTGTCGATCCTGCGGCTGCGCTCCGACCTGATCAGCCAGGGGGAGATCGGCTACTACTTCGTGGCGATCGCACTCGGCCTGGTGAACGCGGTGGCCGCCCCGGCGCCGTGGCTGATGCTGGGTCTGAACGCCCTGCTGCTGGGCTCCCTGTACGCCGCCGGTCACCCGAAGCTGCTGGCCCGCACCCAGCGGCGGATCATGACCCTGGACGTGGTGCACGAGGACCCGACGGCGCTCCGGCAGGACCTGGAGCGGCGGCTGCGCGGGCGGGTGCGGCACGTGGACGTCACGGAGGTGGACTACGTGCGCGACCTCATGGTGGTGGACGTGCGCTTCCAGGAGCCGAAGCCGACCGAGGTACCGGGACCGCCGACCGGGCGCCGCCAGGCCGCGACCGGCCCGTGGGGTGGGCGTTGAGACCTCTCCCCTCCCCCACTCCCGTTCTCTCCCCCGCACCCGGAAGCGCGGCCGCGGCCGAGCCGCTGAGCCTGCGCCCGGTGTCCCTGGCCGAGATCAACGAACGCGCCGCCCTGGTCACCCGCACCTGCCGCAAGTACCTGCTCCCCGCCGATCTGGTGCCCGCCCTGTTCGACGGGGCGGCGCGGGGGTTCGGGGTGCTGGAGATCGACGGCCGGACGTCCTTCCTGTACTCGTCCACCTACCTGGACACCCCGGATCTGCGGACCTTCCACGACCACCGGCAGGGGCGGCGGCTGCGCTACAAGGTGCGCACCCGTTCCTACGTGGACACCGGAACGACGATGTTCGAGGTGAAGCTGAAGGGCGCGCGCGGTATCACCGACAAGGTCCGCGTCGAACTGCCCCCGGGTTCGCCCGTCGACCGTCTGACCTGGCGGACCCGCGACTTCCTTGACCGCTCCCTGAGCCGCTGCCGTCTCGCGCCGCCGGACGTCCTGCTGCCCTCCGCGGTGACGGACTACCGGCGGACCACCGTCGTGGCCCTGTCCGGTGAGGAGCGGGTGACGGTGGACCGTGACCTGGTCGGTTACCGGGGCGACTGGGAGGTGCGGATGCGGCCGGACCTGGTGCTGTTGGAGGTGAAGACCCGGGGCGGGCTGACCGCGACGGAGCGAAGGCTGCACGCGCTCGGGATCCGTGAGGCCCGGTTCAGCAAATACGCCGCCGCGCTGGCCGCGCTCGAACCGGCCCTCAGGGGCAACCGCTGGCACCGGGCGATGGGCCACTGCATGGACTACCCGGCCCCCGTACGGCGCCGCGAGGAGGCGCTGACGGGCGACTGACCAGCTCCGGTTGTTTCACGTGAAACATCCGGAGCCCGCTTGGGCAGCCGCTCCGGCCAGAGAAGGAGGCGGCCGCCGCCCCGTAACCGGTCGGGGCGGCGGCCTGGCTCCGTGGGCCCTCTCCCGCTACAAGAGGGAGTCCACGGCACTCACAATGGTGACACCCGGTCCCCCGCAGGTCCAGACGGCGAAGGTCCTCTCTTGTCGCTCCTGGCGCGCCGGGCCCGGGTCAGTCGGCGGGTCGCAGGTCCAGCCTCCGGAGCAGCTGGGCGTTGAGCGCCACGATGATCGTGGACAGGCTCATCAGCACCGCGCCCACCGCGGGTGCGAGCACGATGCCGACCGGTGCCAGCACTCCCGCGGCCAACGGGACCGCCGCGACGTTGTACCCGGCGGCCCAGACCAGGTTCTGGACCATCTTCCGGTAGCCCGCCCGCGACAGCCTCCGGACGGACAGCACGCCTCGCGGGTCGTCGGAGGCCAGCACCACACCGGCGGACTCGATGGCCACGTCGGTCCCGGCGCCGATGGCGATGCCCACGTCCGCGCGGGCCAGGGCCGGGGCGTCGTTCACCCCGTCACCGACCATGGCGACCCGGTGGCCCCTGTCCTGGAGGTCGCGGACCACGGCGTCCTTCTGGTCCGGCAGCACCTGCGCGAACACCTCGTCCAGACCGAGTTCAGTGGCGACGGCGTCGGCGACATTGCGGGCGTCACCGGTCACCATGGCCACGCGTACCCCCTGCTCCTGGAGCCGTCTGACAGCCGACGCGGACTCGGGGCGGACCTCGTCGGCCAGGGAGAGCGCCCCGACCACGGACCCGTCCACCACGAGGTGGAGGACGGTGGCTCCGCGGTCGCGCCAGAACCCGGTGCGTTCGGCGAGGTCGGCGGGTTCCGTGACGCCCAGGGAGTCCAGGAGCGCGGGACCGCCCACGTGGGCCTCGGTCCCGTCCACGACGGCCCGCACTCCGTGTCCGGTGAGGGAACGGAAGTCCGTGGCCTCGGGCACCGGCCCCGCCTCCTCGGCGGCCCGGACGATCGCCCTGGCCAGCGGGTGTTCGGAGTCGGCCTCGACCGCCCCGGCCAGGGCCAGGACCCGTTCGGCGGTCCACCCGTCGACGGCGTCGGCGTCACCGACCGCCGGGGCGCCCCTGGTCAGGGTCCCGGTCTTGTCGAAGAGCACGGTGTCCACCAGCCGCGTGCGCTCCAAGGCCAGCCGGTCCTTGACCAGGACGCCGTTGCGCGCCGACAGGGTCGTGGAGATCGCGATGACCAGCGGGATGGCCAACCCCAGGGCGTGGGGACAGGCGATGACCAGCACCGTGACGGTGCGTTCGACCGCCTGGCTGCCCTCGCCGAGGACCAGTCCCCACACGACCGCGGTGACCACGGCCGCCGCGAGGGCGAACCAGAACAGCAGCGCGGCCGCGCGGTCGGCCAGCGCCTGGGACCGCGACCCGGATTCCTGGGCCTCGCTGACCAGGCGCTGGATACCGGCGAGGGTGGTGTCGTCACCGACCGCGTCCACCCGGACCCGTAGGGCGGAGTCGGTGGCGACCGTCCCCGCGACCACCCTGTCGTTCTCTGTGCGGGTGACGGTGCGGGACTCACCGGTGATCATGGACTCGTCCACGGCGGCGGAGCCCCGGACCACGGTGCCGTCTGCGGGGACCCGCCCACCGGAGCGGACCAGGACGGTGTCACCGGCGCGGAGTTCGGCGGCGGGGACCTCCTCGACACCGCCGTCGGGACCGACCCGTTCGGCGCGGTCCGGCAGCAGGGCGGCCAGGGCCTCCAGCGCCCCGGAGGCCTGCCCGAGTGCGCGCATCTCCAGCCAGTGGCCGAGGAGCATCACCACGACCAGCAGGACCAGCTCCCACCAGAAGTCGAGCTCCATGCCGACCACCCCGAAGGTGGCCAGGAGGCTGGCTCCGAAGGCCACGGTGATCGCCATCGCGACCAGCGTCATCATCCCCGGCCTGCGGTCGCGCAGCTCGCCGGGGACCCCGGCGAGGAACGGCCACCCGCCGTAGAGGAACACGACGGTACCCAGGAGCGGAGGCACCCAGGTGAGGGCGTCGGGGACCTGGTACCCGAGCCACCCGGAGACCATGTGGCTGGTGAGGACCACGGGAACGCTCAGGAGGAGGCTCCACCAGAACCGGGTGCGGAACATCGCGGCGTGGTCCCCGTGCCCGCCATGACCCTCGTGGCCGCCGTGGCCCTCGTGCCCGCCATGGCTACCGTGCCCGCCGTGACCCTCGTGGCCAGCGTTTCCACTGTGACCTCCGAGGCCCGTGTGTCCCTCCTGCGTGTGACCTTCCCCGTCACCATGTTGACCCATCGTCATGTCGACCCCTCTCCAGCTCCGACCCTGCACGTCCGGGACCGCCGGACCACGCAAGCGCGCCCCGCTCGCGCGTCCCCCACCGACGAATATACCCCTAAGGGGTATCCTGAACCGGGCCGGACCACGAAGAACACCCGCCGAGCGTCTCGACGGGTGTTCTCTGCGGGGGTCCTCTCGGGGGCGGTGGGGTCCTAGGAGGCGGTCTCGGTCTCCCTGCCGTACCAGGGCCACCACTGCACGGTGTGGCCGTGCGGGATCATCCGGTCCAGGCGGATCGTGAGCCTCAGCGCGAACCCGCCCGCGATCATCCCGGCCAACAGGTCCGTGAACCAGTGGAAGTGCAGGTAGATCGAGACGGTCGACTGGAGGAGCGCGATGCCCACGATGCAGTAGGCCAACCGCCGGATGATGTGGGGCCGGGCCGCACCGAACCTGATGATGAGGAAGAGCACCAGGCCGTAGATGAGGATCGCGTTGGCGCCGTGCCCGGAGGGGAAGGCGACGTTACCGGCACCCGCGAAGAAGTCGGGGTCGTAGTACTTGGCGTGGCCCCGGTTGAACAGCAGCTTCATCACGGAGACCAGGGACATCATCCCGAAGACGCCGCCCGCCCCGAGGATGATCGGCCGCCAGCTGCGGTGCCAGTAGGCCAGCTGGAGCGTGGTCACGCCCAGGACCGGCAGGGCCACGTAACGGGAGGCCACGTTGTCCGGCCAGAAGATCAGCGGCTCACGCAGCGTGTCCCAGTAGGGGCGGGGCAGCTCGTTGAGGAGGTTGTCGACCGGATGCAGCGGCCCCGCGGCCAGCATCGTCATGACGATGAGCGCCACGAAGAGCATGATCGCGATGCGGTCGGAGGCCAGACCCCACGCGATCTCGCTCACACTCGGCCAACGGACCGCGCGCACGACGGGCGGCCCCGGCGCGAGCTCCTTGCTCGGCACCACGGGGATCGGGCCGCTGTAGGGTCCGGGATCCGGCTTGCGCCGCTCCGGTTCGTGTGGCGTTGTCGACTGTCTGGACCCCACGTGCCGGGTCCGCGAAGGTTGCGTCATGTGCTCAGTGCTGTCTCACACGTCGTGGGCTGCCTGTGGCACTGCTTGAGGCGTGGGGGACGGGCTAGCCGCGGTTGTTGGGACTGATCCTGACGTCCCCGGGGGCCGACACGGAGTGTTGGTGGCGTACCGGGGGTTCACCCCTTACACCCCGTTCGACGGTCGAACCTTCGGACTGGTTCACGGTGGTCGTGACCGGCCGCCGGACAGGCTCGACGTCCAGGGAACGGAACTGGTCGACAGTGGCGTCTGTGTGGGCGCTCGTTACCGCAGTTGCTTCGGTCAGCGCAGGTCAGGGCGCTCTCGTCGGGCCATCACCGTGACGTGGGTAACTCTCCGTACGGCTTTGGGTGGTTATTGCCAACATGCGAGCCTACCCGGACCGTTGCCCTCGTTGGTGGTTTCCCGGGCCAAGTGTGACCCTTCCACCTCGGACTTTGCCGGAAGCCCACGTCGGCGACCGGTGCGCTTCACCAGCACGCGACCGGTTCGTGAGGGTTCCGTTAGCGCTTCGAGGCCGACCGTCCGGCGGACACGTGCGCGTGTGGCACCCTTCAAGGAGCTTGTCAGACGCTGGAGTGTGTCGGCACGTGTGCTGGTCGCGCACGGGTCGGAAGACGGAAGGGCCCTGGATGGTCGACCTCCCACAGTTGCCGGACGATCCCTCGAAACTGGCCCGCGAACCACTGAGGGAGCAGATCCGGCAGGTACTGGTCGAGGGTCTGCTGTCCGGGCGGTGGCAGCCCGGCGAGCGCATCGTGGAACGCAGGATCGCCACGGAGCTGAAGGTCAGCCAGGCACCGGTACGTGAGGCGCTCCGCGAGCTGGAGACACTGCGGCTCATCGAGACCGTGCCGAACAAGGGGGCCAGGGTCAGGGCCTTCGGGGTCCAGGACATGGCGGAGATCTACCCCGTCCGCGCCGGTCTAGAGCTGGTCGCCGCACAGTTGGCCGCGCCGCGTCTGGCCGAGGACCCCTTCGTGCTGGAACGCGAGGTGGAGGCGCTCCAGCGCGCCACCGCCGAGGGCAACGTCACCGAGCAGATCCGCCACAGCGTGGAGTTCCACCGCGAGGTCGTGCGGGCCGCGGACAACAGTGTGCTGCTGCACACCTGGGAGTCCCTGGGAGTCGAGGTGTGGACGGCGCTGTCGGTGCGCTGGCTCAACATGGAGCTGCACGCCAAGGCCGCCGACCACGCGCAGATCACACGGGCCTTCCGCGAGGGCGACCCCGCCGTGGGGCAGATGCTCAGCGACCACGTCATGAACTACGTGGAGGCGGCGCTGCGGACCCACGAGGGCAGCCGCTAGGCACGTTCCGGAGCCCCGGCCCGGGGGGTTCCCGCACCGCTCTTCTTCCTTCCCACCTGGGCGGCTCCTGTCGCCACCTGGCGGTTTGCACCGAACTTCGCGTTTCTGTCCTAAAGTTGTATTGATCGATCATCGATCAGACCGTAGAGTGTGCGCGACGCACGTCACACCACACACGCGCGTGCCCCCTGGTGGCACGGGGTTGTTCATCCGGCCGGTGAACGAACTCGGCCGACCTCCCGGCGGATGCTTACCGCACCCCAGACCGGGAAGCAATGCCGTCAAGGGTCGCGGCGCGACAACTGCACACGCGACCCGATTCGCTTCGCGTCCGCACCCGGGCCCCGCCAGGCCCGACCGGACGCGCCCCGCAACAGCCACAGTGTCGTCGCCGATGAGCCCGGCGGCGGCACGCGCCGGGACCACGCCTGACAGCGGGGTCCGGGCCGGCCGCGTCATCCGACCCACAGGACGGTAGCCGCGCGGCCTCCGCGCACGTAGAAAGGCACACCATGGCTGACACGGCCAAGCCGAAGGGCGGCACCGCCCGGGCCTCCGCGTCCCGACGCCGGAACCGGAAGGACACCGGCATCGGCAACGAGAAGCCGGAGACCCTCCTCGACTACTACCGCCAGATGCTCTTCATCCGACGCTTCGAGGAGCGCACCGGACAGGCCTACACCCAGGCCCGCATCGGCGGTTACTGCCACCTGAACCTCGGTGAGGAAGCCACCGTCGTCGGTCTGATGACCGCCCTCCAGGAGCGCGACTACCTGTTCACGAACTACCGTGACCACGGGTACGCGATCGGCAAGGGCATGGACCCCAAGCGGGTCATGGCCGAGCTCTACGGACGCGTCGACGGCGTGTCCAAGGGCTGGGGCGGCTCCATGCACATGTACGACACCGAGACCCGCATGCTCGGCGGCTACGGCATCGTCGGCGGTCAGCTCCCCCTGGCCACCGGTGCGGCGCTCGCCGTCACCTACCGCGGCGGCGACGAGGTCGTCATGTGCCAGATGGGCGACGGCACCACCAACATCGGCGCCTGGCACGAGTCCCTCAACATCGCCAAGCTGTGGAACCTGCCGGTCGTCTTCGTGGTGATCAACAACTTCACCGGCATGGGCACGACCGTGGAGATGTCCTCCGCCGAGCCCGAGCTGTACAAGCGCGGCGCCGCCTTCCGCATCGAGGGCGAGCGCGTCGACGGCCGTGACGTCCTGGCCGTCCGCGACACCGCCTCCCGCCTGGTCGAGCGCGCCCGCGAGGAGCAGACCCCGTTCCTGCTGGAGGCCTGGAGCTACCGGCAGAAGGGCCACTCCGTCGTGGACCCGGCCAAGTACCGCACCGACGAGCAGCGTGAGCTGGCCCGCGCCGATGACAACGACCCCATCGCGATCTTCGACGCCCAGCTGACCAGGGCCGGTGTCCTCACCGACGACCTGCGCGACGAGATCGCCGCCTCGGTCAAGGCCGAGGTGGCCGAGGCCGCCGACTTCGCGGAGAACAGCCCGAAGCCGGACGTGTCCACGCTCTTCGACTACACCTACGCCACCCCGGTGCCGAACGAGTCGCGGCGTATGCCCGCCGACCCGGTGTTCGCGGAATAGGAAGGAACCACTCACATGTCCGTGATCACCTACCGCCAGGCCCTGCGCGACACCCTTCGCGCCGAGATGGTGCGTGACGAGAACGTCCTCGTGATCGGCGAGGAGATCGGCGTCTTCGAGGGCTCCTACAAGATCACCGAGGGGCTCCTCAAGGAGTTCGGCCCCCGTCGGGTCAAGGACACCCCGATCGCCGAGGAGGGCTTCGTCGGCGCGGCCGTCGGCGCCGCCATGCTGGGCCTGCGCCCGGTCGTGGAGCTCATGACGATCAACTTCTCGCTGATCGCCATCGACCAGATCATCAACCACGCCGCCAAGATTTACGGGATGTTCGGCGGTCAGACCAGCGTCCCCCTGGTCATCCGCACCCCCGGTGGCGGCGGCCAGCAGCTCGGCGCGACGCACTCGCAGAACATCGAGCTGTTCTACTCCTTCATCCCCGGCCTCAAGGTGATGGCTCCCAGCACCCCGGCCGAGGCCTCCTCGATGCTGCGCGCCGCGATCCGCGACGACGACCCGGTCCTTTTCCTGGAGAACCTGGGCCTGTACAACTCCAAGGGTGAGGTGCCCGAGGACTACGCGGAGCCGAAGAACGACAACATCGCCACCATCGGCCGTGCCGCCGTGACCCGCAAGGGCAGCGACATCACGCTGATCGGCTACTCCCGGATGGCCACCGTCGCCACCCAGGTCGCCGAGAAGCTGGCCGAGGAGGACATCAGCGTCGAGGTCGTGGACCTGCGCAGCCTGCGCCCCCTCGACCGTCAGACCTTCGTGGACTCGGTCAAGAAGACCGGCGCCGCGGTGATCTGTGAGGACGACTGGCTCACCTACGGCATCGGCGCGGAGATCGCCGCGTCGATCCAGGAGGGGGCCTTCGACTACCTGGACGCCCCGGTGCGCCGGGTGGCCATGGCCGAGGTTCCGATGCCGTACGCCAAGCCGCTGGAGACCGCCGCCCTGCCGTCGGTCGAGTCGATCAGCACCGCGATCAAGGAAACCCTGAGCGCCGTCGGCAAACGGGTCGGGTAGAGGGAGTAGTCAATGAGCGAGATCCACATGCCGCGCCTCTCCGACACCATGGAGGAGGGCGTCATCTCCACCTGGGTCAAGAAGGTGGGGGACAAGGTCGCCTCCGGTGACGTGCTGGTCGAGATCGAGACCGACAAGGCCGTCATGGAGTTCGAGGCCTACGAGGACGGGTTCCTCGTCAAGCAGAACGTCTCCGAGGGCGACACCGTGCCGATCGGTGAGGTCATCGGTTTCATCGCCGACTCGCCGGACGCGGTGCCCGAGGAGACGGCCGCGCCCGCCGCCCCGGCCTCCGAGGCAGCCGAGGAGCCGAAGGAGGAGGCGAAGCCGGAGCAGTCCGCCGAGCCCGCCCCCGCCGCCGAGTCCACCGGTGAGCGCCCCCGGACCTCCCCGCTGGCCCGCAGGCTGGCCAAGGAGTACGGCCTGGACATCACGAGGATCCAGGGTTCCGGTCCCAAGGGCCGGATCGTGCACGCCGACATCGAGGCCGCAGCCAAGGACGGTTCCGCCGCCCAGGACTCCCAGGCCCCCGCCGCGAGCGCCCCCGCGCCCGCTGCCCAGGCCGCCCCGGCCCAGGACGACGTCCGGGGTTCCGAGGAGGTCAAGACGAGCAACGTGCGCAAGGTGATCGCGCGCCGTCTGACCGAGAGCAAGCAGACGGTCCCGCACTTCTACCTGCGCCGTACGATCGACGCCGAGGCCCTCAAGGCCTTCCGCGGCCAGATCAACCAGCAGCTGTCCAACACGGGCGTGAAGGTCAGCTTCAACGACCTGATCGTGAAGGCCTGCGCCACCGCGCTCAAGCTGCACCCGGAGGTCAACACCTCCTGGATCAACGACACCCTGGTCCAGCACCACCGGGTCAACGTCGGCGTGGCCGTCGCCGTGGACGCCGGGCTGGTCGTGCCGGTGCTGCACGACACCGACAAGGCCACCCTGTCCGAGATCTCCACGCGTACGCGTGAGCTCGCGGGCAAGGCCCGGGACAACAAGCTGAAGCCGCAGGAGATGAGCGGCGGTACGTTCAGCGTGTCCAACCTGGGCATGTTCGGTATCGACAGCTTCTCCGCCGTGATCAACCCGCCGGAGGCCGCCATCCTCGCGGTCGGCGCGATGCGTCCGGAGGCCGTGGTCGTGGACGGTGAGGTGGCCGTGCGCAACCGCATCGCCCTGGAGCTCTCCGTCGACCACCGCGCGGTGGACGGTGCCGTGGGCGCCGCCTACCTCAAGGAGCTCGCCGAGATCCTGGAAGAGCCCATGCGGATCATCCTGTAACAGCCCGTACGCGACGCCCCGGCCCGGGACCCCGGCCGGGGCGTCCGTCGTTCCCGGGGCCAAGGCCACGGAACCCGGCGTGACCGGGAACCCCTGGTCCCTGCTTCGCCGGGGATGACGCGGTAGCGTCCGCTGCATGGCTCATGTACTGCACCTGACCGAACTCTCACGCTGGCGCGCCGGCGGGGACGTCGAGGCCGACTCCCTGGGCACCGAGGGGTTCCTGCACGCCTCACCGGACGAGGCCACCATGCTGGCGGTGGCCAACGCCTTCTACTCCGCCCCGGAGGAGGCGCTGGTCGTGCTGGTGGTGAACACCGACAAGGCCGCTGCCGAGGTGCGGTGGGAGGCCGCCGCGCCCGCCCCACCGCCCGGTGTCAGAGCGGACGTGCTCTTTCCCCACGTGTACGGGCCGATCCCCCGCCCAGCGGTGACCGGGCTGCGCCGCCTGGTCCGGGACCCGCAGGGCCGGTACACGGCCCTGGAGACCGTGATGGAGCCCGGCCCCTGCTTCCAGGGCTGACCCCACGTCGATGTGTCGACATGGGAACTTGTCCACAGCCTGTGGACAACGCCTCCGCTCGGCCGGACGCGAAGGGGCCCCGGCGTGGAGGTTCTCCACGACCCGGGGCCCCTTCGGTCGTACTCAGGCGTGGCCGAGGCCGGTCTGGTCGGGCGGGATGTCGCTGTGCTGCCCGACGCTCCCCGCGACGGTGTGCCGCGCCCTGCCCTTGTCGATGCCGAGGAAGCGGTTGAGATGCCCCTTCTTGCCGACCACGAACCAGGCGACCGCTCCGAACAGCGGGAACCACAGGATGAAGATGACCCACAGGAGCTTCCCCCCGCCGGTGGTGTCGCCGTTGGCCAGCGTCGAGATGATCGCGGCGATCACCAGCACGGCGATCGCGAGGAAGACGAGAAGGATGAGGACACCGGTGATGCCGCTCATCCAGGCGAAGGTGCGCTCGCCGCTGTCCATCTGCGACAGGCTCACTCGATCGGCGAGCTCCGACAGGTTCGTGATCATGACTCCCCCAGGCAAGAAGTGACTGTCTAGTTACATAGCGTAGTATTCTGCGGCGGCCCGTCACGTACATTCCGACGTTTTCCGGCGTTTCCTCACATCAGCCAACGCACCTCCGATACCGTCGTCCCGGCGGTCCCGTGGCCGACTACTTTCGGGTAGCGCCCCCCACCAGGCCTCCCCGCTGCTTTACTGGAACCATGGGCGAGCTACGGCGAACTGGCAGGTCCACTCCCTCCCTCCGGCCCGGGTCCGGCACCGGCGACGGTGACCACACGGCCACCCGAGACCACCGACCCGCGCTTCTGGCCAGAGCCATCCCTCCGACCAGGGGCGCGACAGAGGTCGGGTGAGCGGTGTCCAGGCAACCTCGCTACCTGTGGCTGGCCGACCAGCTCCGTGAACCGATCCTCAACGGCGAGATCTCCCCGGGCAGCCGCCTTCCCTCCCGCACCCGACTGGCCCGCTCCTACCGGGTCAGCGAACAGATCTCCCGCACCGCGTTGCGCCTTCTGGTCACCGAGGGCCTGGTCGAGGCCCGACCCGGCTCGGGGTACTTCGTCCGGACCGTCCCGGAGACCTTCCGGCTCTCCCGGACGGACGCCACCTCCGGCTCCGGCCTGGGCCAGCTCAACCGGGAACGCGTCAGCACCGAACAGGAACGGTGCACCGCCCCGCTGAGCACCAGACTCCGACTCCGCGACGGCGACCCCGTGTACCGCACCACCGCGCGGGGGCTCTCCTCCGAGCGGCCGGTCACCCTGCACCGCTCCTGGGAACCGGCGATCCTCACCGCCGGAACCCTGCGCACCCCCTTCGACGCCACGGAGGTCAACACGCTGGAGCGGCTGGGCGCCGCGGGGTTCCCCGTGGACCGGGTCGTGGAGGAGGTCGGGGTCCGTGCCCTGCGCGACTCCGAGGCGGCCCTCCTGGACTCCGCCCCCGGGGTCGCGGTCCTGGTCGTCGAACGCACCCACTACTGCGGTGAACGTCCCGTCGAGACCTCCGACCTCATCGGCTCGGTCGAGCAGTGTCGACTTCTCTACAAGTTGTCACTGGCCCGCCCCCGGCGCCGGTAGCCGGACACGACCGAGGGCGGTGGCCCGCCCCTTCCGTGGAAGGGAGCGGACCACCGCCCTCGGTGCCCGGGCTCTAGGCCTGGGTGAACTCCTTGGCGACGACCTCGGCGATCTGCGCGGTGTTCAGCGCGGCGCCCTTGCGCAGGTTGTCCCCGCACAGGAAGAGGTCGAGCGACTTCGGGTCGTCGATCGACTGCCGGATACGGCCCACCCAGGTCGGGTCGGTGCCCACGACGTCGTTCGGGGTCGGGAACTCGCCCTTGGCGGGGTCGTCCAGGACCTGGACGCCCTCGGCGCCAGCCAGCAGCTTGCGGGCGTCGTCGGCGGCGACCTCGCTGTCGAAGGTCGCGTGCACCACCAGCGAGTGCGTGGTGATGACCGGCACGCGCACGCAGGTCGCGGAGACCTTCAGGTCCGGCAGCCCCAGGATCTTGCGGGACTCGTTGCGGACCTTCAGCTCCTCCGAGGACCAGCCGTCGTCCTTGAGCGAACCCGCCCACGGCACGACGTTGTAGGCCAGCGGCGCAGGGAAGGGGCCGAGCTCGTCGACGGCCGAGCGCATGTCGCCCGCGCTGTCACCGAGGGTGCGGTCCCCGCCCGCCTTGGCCATCTGGTCGCGCAGGACGTCGATGCCCTCCTGGCCAGCGCCGGAAGCGGCCTGGTAGGAGGAGACCACCAGCTCCTTGACGCCGTAGGTGCGGTGCAGGGCACCGATCGCCACGATCATCGACAGGGTGGTGCAGTTCGGGTTCGAGATGACGCCGCGCGGACGGTTGCGCACCTGGTCCGCGTTGACCTCGGGAACCACCAGCGGGACGTCGGGGTCCAGACGGAAGGCGCCGGAGTTGTCGACGGCCACCGCGCCACGGGCGGCGGCGATCGGCGCCCACTCCTTGGACACCTCGTCCGGCACGTCGAACATGGCGACGTCGACGCCGTCGAAGACCTCGGGGGCCAGCGCCTGCACGACGACGTCCTCGCCGCGCACGCTCAGGACCTTGCCCGCGCTGCGCGCCGAGGCGACCAGACGGATCTCGCCCCACACGTTCTCACGCTGGGTGAGGATGTCGAGCATGACGGTGCCGACGGCGCCGGTCGCGCCGACGATGGCCAGGGTGGGAAGACGGTTGCTCATCGGCCGGTACCTCCGTAGACGACAGCCTCGACCTGGTCGGCGTCGAGCTGGAACTCACTGTGCGCGGCCTGGACCGCCGCGTCGACCTGGTCCTCCTCGACGATGACCGAGATGCGGATCTCCGAGGTGGAGATCATCTCGACGTTGGTGCCGGAGGAGGCGATCGCGTCGAAGAAGCGCGCGGTGACGCCCGGGTACGAGCGCATGCCCGCACCGATCAGCGACACCTTGCCGATCTTGTCGTCGTAGCGAAGGGAGGCGTAGCCGACCTGCTCCTGGACCTTCTTCAGGGCACCGACCGCCTCCTTGCCGAAGTCCTTGGGGACGGTGAACGAGATGTCCGTGCGGGAGGTCGAGACCGCCGACACGTTCTGCACGATCATGTCGATGTTGATCTCGGCGTCCGCGAGCGACTTGAAGATCGTCGCGGCCTCACCGACCTTGTCGGGGACGCCGACGACGGTGATCTTGGCTTCGCTCCGGTCGTGGGAGACCCCGGAGATGATCGGCTGTTCCATGCCTTCGCTTTCCTCGACTTCCGAGACGATCCACGTCCCGGGCTTCTGGCTGAACGACGAACGGACGTGCAGGGGAATGTTGTACTGGCGCGCGTACTCGACGCAGCGCAGGTGCAGGATCTTCGTGCCGCTGGCGGCCATCTCCAGCATCTCCTCATAGGAGATCTGCGGGATGCGCTGCGCGGAGGGAACGACGCGCGGGTCGGCGGTGAACACGCCGTCCACGTCGCTGTAGATCTCGCAGGCGTCGGCGTTGAGCGCGCCAGCGAGAGCGACGGCGGTGGTGTCGGAACCGCCGCGGCCCAGGGAGGTGATGTCCTTGGTGTCCTGGGAGACGCCCTGGAACCCGGCCACGATGCAGATCGCGCCCTCGCCGATGGCCTCCTGGATACGGCCGGGGGTCACGTCGATGATCTTGGCGTTGCCGTGCAACGACGTCGTGATGACCCCGGCCTGGGAGCCGGTGAAGGAACGGGCCTCGTAGCCCAGGTTCTCGATGGCCATCGCCACGAGGGCCATCGACATGCGCTCACCCGCGGTGACGAGCATGTCGAGCTCGCGAGCGGGGGGCATCGGGGAGACCTGTTCGGCCAGGTCCAGCAGTTCGTCGGTCGTGTCGCCCATGGCCGAGACCACGACCACGACGTCATGTCCCGCCTTTTTCTGAGCCACGATCCTTTGGGCTACTCGCTTGATGGCTTCCGCGTCAGCCACGGAAGACCCACCGTACTTCTGCACGATTAGGGCCACGATCGATGCTCCTGAGGAGTTGGGATCAAGACAATTAACAATGGAGTGTAGCTAGCGACGACCATGGCACCCCGTCCGACCTGCGGCGGGGAGGGCGTGGCGTCTTGACACACCGGCGATCGGGTTACCCGCCAGAGCGGAGGTTACTCATATTTCAGCCCGATTACGGCGAAGTGTGAGCTAGAACTCCAGGCTGCGGCGGCCCTCGAAGGCGCGCCCGAGGGTGACCTCGTCGGCGTACTCGAGGTCGCCGCCGACGGGGAGCCCGCTGGCCAGTCGGGTGACTTTCAGGCCCATGGGTTTGACCAGCCGCGCCAGGTAGGTCGCGGTGGCCTCCCCTTCCAGGTTCGGGTCGGTCGCCAGGATCAGCTCGGTGACCTGACCGTCGGCCAGGCGGGTCATGAGCTCCTTGACCCGGAGGTCGTCGGGGCCCACGCCCTCGATGGGGCTGATGGCGCCGCCGAGCACGTGGTAGCGCCCACGGAACTCACGGGTGCGTTCGATGGCGACGACGTCCTTGGACTCCTCGACGACGCAGATGACTGCGAGATCGCGGCGGGCGTCACGGCAGATACGGCACTCGGTCTCTTCGGCGACGTTGCCGCAGATCGAGCAGAAGCGAACCCGCTCCTTGACCTCGACGAGTGCGTTGACCAGGCGTTTCACGTCCGCGTGTTCGGCGGACAGCAGGTGGAAGGCGATCCGTTGCGCGCTCTTCGGACCGACGCCGGGCAGTCGCCCCAGCTCGTCGATCAGATTCTGTACCGCGCCCTCGTACATGCCTACCCACTCGGTCGGAACCGGGCAGGGGCCCGGTGGGGCCACTCCTGCCCCTCCCCCCACCGTATCGGGGGGTGGTGACCTCTCGCGCCCGTCTCCCTGTCGCGTTGGAGCGCGTCCCTGAAAAGGGGGCGCGGGCCGCCGCCCGCGGTGTCCGACGGGGCACCGGAGCGGCGGCGCGGTGACCGCGAGGGTTCTCCGGGAACCCCGGGGTTCCCGGAGGGCGCCTGACGGGCACCCGGCGGGTGCCCGTCGGGCGCGGGGTTCCTAGAAGCCGGGGATGCCGGGCATGCCGCCGGGCATCCCGCCGCCGCCCAGGCCCTCGGCCAGCGGCCCCATCTTCTCCTGCTGGAGGCGCTCCACCTGGGCCTCGGCGTCACGGATGGCCGCCAGGACCAGGTCCGCCACGGTCTGCGCGGTCTCCTCCGCGTCGGTGGGGTCCACCGCCTTGGGGTCGACGGTGATGTCCTCGACCTGACCCCGCCCGCTCAGCTTGACCTTGACCAGGCCGCCGCCCGAGGTACCCACGACCTCGGCCTCCTCCAGGGCCTGCTGGGCCTGTGCCAGTTGCTGCTGCATCTGCTGGGCCTGCTGGAGCAGGGCCTGCATGTCCATTCCGCCAGGGTTCACGGCCGTCTCCTCGCCACACACATGGTGCTGTTCATAGCTTCGTGTCACTTGCCTGTGAGGGTAACCGGTCCGGCCGGGGCGTCCCGGCCACTCCCGACGGACGCCCGGCCCAGCGCACCGGTCCCCCGTGGCGGGCTCCGGGCGCCACGGATCCGTCCGCGCGGTCTGCGGGTGAGGAGACGCGGGCGTTCTCGATGACCTGGTCCAGGGCCTCGCGGGTGCGTTCGAGTCCTCGGATCGCCCCGGTCACCCGGTCGCGTTCGGCCGTGAGCCAGTCAAGGAGGTCCGGTGCCGGTTCGCCGCGCTCCCGCGCGTACACGCAGGGCAGGAGTTCGCGGATGGTGTCGGTGGTGAGCCCGGCCCCGAGCAGGCACTGGACGCGGTCCACCCGTTCCACGGCGTCCTCGCCGTACTCGCGGTGGCCACCGGCGGTGCGCTCCGAGGCGAGCAGCCCCCGTTCCTCGTAGTAGCGCAGCGACCGGGGACTCACCCCGCTCCGCGCGGACAGTTCTCCGATGCGCACGAACGCCTCCCGCCCTCGGCCTGTGACCCTGGCCACGAACCCTTGAACCTCACATGGGTGTCAGATTCTACGCTCCTGCCATGGACACGACGAGGAACCACGGTCAGCCCCTGCTGGACACCTACGAACTCGGGACGCTGCGCCTGCCCAACCGGGTGGTCATGGCCCCGATGACCCGCCTGCGCGCCGACCGGGACGGGGTGCCCGGCGCGCTCATGGCCACCTACTACGCGCAGCGCGCCGGCGCGGGCCTGATCGTCTCCGAGGGGATCGCGCCCAGCGTCGAGGGACAGCAGTACCTCACCGAGCCCGGCCTGTACTCGGAGGCGCAGGTCGATGGGTGGCGACGGGTCACCGACGCCGTGCACGCCGAGGGCGGACGCATCTTCGCCCAGATCATGCACGCGGGCCGGGGCGCACACCCCGCCAACCGCCCCGACGGAGGGACCCCCGTGGCCCCCTCGGTCGTTCCGCGAACCGACCCCGTCCACACGCTGGACGGCAAGGTCTCCCCCGTCGCCCCGCGCGAGCTGACCCTCCGGGAGATCGCCGCAACCGTGGCGGACTACGCGGACGCCGCGCGCGCGGCCGTGCGGGCCGGGTTCGACGGGGTCGAGATCCACGGGGCCAACGGCTACCTGCCGCACCAGTTCCTCGCCGACAACACCAACCGCCGCACGGACGCCTACGGCGACGGGACCGCGGGACGGATCCGGTTCCCCGTGGAGGTCACCGAGGCGGTTGCGGACGCCGTCGGTGCTGACCGGGTGGGGCTGCGGCTCTCCCCCGGCAACCGGCAGTTCGAGATGGTGGAGCGCGAACCGGCCCCGGTCTACCGGGAACTGCTGCGCCAGGTGGCGCCGCTCGGCCTCGCCTACCTGCACGTCACGGACGATCCCGCCCACCCCGCGCTGGCCGAGGCGCGACGGGACTGGCAGGGCACGCTGGTGGGCAACACCGGCGAACACCGGGCGACCACCCAGGAGGGCGCCGCCGCGCTGATCGCCGGAGGACACGCCGACCTCGTCTCGGTGGGCCGCCCCTACATCTCCAACCCGGACGTGGTCGAACGGCTCGCGGCCGGGGTCCCGTGGTCCGTGATCAGGGAGAAGGACTTCCACTACGCGTCCGGGCCCAGGGGCTACGTGGACTACCCCCGGCACGACCGGGACAAGGCGCACTTGGTCGCACCGTTGACCTGATTTCACCAGGCAGAAGAGCGAAGAGTAGCGCAAGTGTCACCCTGGGTTGAAAGGATGTTCGACGGGGGTTCGGCCGCTCCGGCGGCCGTGCCCCGACCGAGAACAGCCGGACCACCAGGGGACTGAGGACGTGTTGACCGCCAGAGAGCGCAACTCGGCTCTGATCGAGGCGATAATCGCGGACGGCACGCTGACCGACGCCGCACTCGTCGACGCCTTCCGTTCCGTGCCCCGCCACCTGTTCATCCCCGAGCACGGCGCGCTCACCTCGAGCGGCGGTGCCCTGAACGCCGCGGGGAACCCGGACCGCTGGCTGGCCGCCGTCTACGCGGACGACGCCATCGTCACCAGGATCGAGGGCCCGGAGGTGACGAGGCGGCGCGGAGGCGACCGGGACCCCGCCACCTCGTACAGCTCCGCGCCCACGGTGCTCGCCCGCATGCTGGAGCTGGCCCGGCTCGCGAACGGGCAGCGGGTGCTGGAGGTCGGCACCGGGACGGGGTGGAACACGGCGCTGCTCGCGCACCGGCTCGGCGACGGCGCGGTCACCTCGGTGGAGATCGACGATCGACTGCTGGGCGCCGCGCGGTCGGCGCTCCACGACACGAGCCTGTCCCCGGACACGCGCCTGGCCGACGGGTACGACGGGTTCGCGGAGGCGGCGCCCTTCGACCGGATCGTCAGTGCGTGCGGGGTGCGCCGCGTGCCGGACGCCTGGCTCGACCAGCTCACCGACGACGGTCTGATCGTGTGCCCGTGGGGGCGGTTGGAGAGCGCCGGGGTGCTCATGCGCCTCGAGAGGACGGAGGCGGGCGGGTCCGGCGCGGTGGGCCGGTTCCACGGCGGCGTGGGGTTCGTACCCCTGCGCACCCCGGGCTCGGCGCCCCCGCCCGTGCGGGACGCCGGTCAGCAGCCGGACGAGTACCGGCTCACCCAGACCGACCCCGTCACCCCGATGCTGGACTTCGCCTCGGCCTTCGCCCTCTCGGTGATGGTCCCCGACTGGCGGATGCGGCGGCGGTGGATCGGTACGGGTTCGGGCATGTGGCTCTGCGATTCCCGAGGTGACTCGTGGGTGCGGGTCTACCCCTACGGCACCGCGTGGATGATCGAGCAGGGCGGCCCCAGGAGCATCTGGGACGAGGTGGAGGAGGCCCTGGCCGCGTGGTCCGGCCTGGGAGAACCCGACCCGGACCGGTTCGGCCTGGTGGTGGGCTCCGACGGGGAGCAGCGGGTGTGGCTGGACGACCCCGAGGGAAGGTCCTGGCCGGTCGGGTCACCGGGCTGAGACGGGGTCGGCCCCCCGCTGTTCCCGGCGGGGGGCCGACGCCCTGCGGTCACGACTGACCTTCGGTGTCCCCGGTCTCCGGAGCGGTGTGCTTCTCACGGAGTCTGCGCAGGAGGTCCTGCTTCCGCTCGCGCGCGGCGTCGCTGGGCCCGCCCTTGGTTCCGCCCTTGCCGCCACGGAGCGTGGAACGGGAGACGGTGGTGCGCTGACCACCCATCCCGAGGAGGTTGTCACTGTTCTTGGCCATGCCGTTGACTCCTCTCGTCGCAGACAGGCGAGACGAGTCGTCTCGTCTTCGCTGTCACGTCTGATGCTACCCGCAGCAAGACGATACGTCTCGTCATTTTGGAGCGGTTACCGTGGAGACATGGCCGACAACACCGATGAACAGAACCGACGGGCCCCGGACCCCCGCCGCCGCAGCCAACGCGCGCAGAACGCCATCGTCGACGCCGCCGAGGAGCTGCTGGGTGAGGTCGGTTACTCCAGACTCACCATGGAGGCCATCGCCGCCCGCGCCCGTGTGGGCAAACAGACCATCTACCGCTGGTGGCCGTCCAAGGCCGCCGTCGTCTTCGAGGTCTTCACCCGGCTGACCGGGGCCGAGGCCGGGCGACCGCTGCCCGACACCGGCGACCTGGACGCCGACCTCAAGACCGTACTCCGCGCCACCACGGACGAGTTCAACGACCCCGCGATGGACCGGACCACCCGGGCCTTCACGGCCGAGGTCCAGCACGACGAGGAGTTCGCGCGGGCCGTCACCGAACAGCTCGTACGGCCCAACAGCGAGGCGCTCAAGGACCGGCTGCGCTCCGGACAGGCGGCGGGGCAGCTCGCCCCGGACGCCGACCTCGACCTCGCCGTGGAGATGCTCAACGGCCCGGTGAACCACCGGTGGCTGCTGCGCACCGCGCCGATCACCCACGAGTTCGTGGACCGGCTGGTGGAGGCGGTCCTGCGCGGACTGCGCCCCTGACCTGCCGGTTATCCCGCCGCGCCGTGCTCGATCTCCTCGAGCAGCTTGCCGCCGAGCTCGGTCTCGATGAGCCCGGCGCCGCCGCCCGCCGGTCCCGAACCGGCCGCAGGACCCGACCCGGCCGCAGGACCCGACCCGGCCGCAGGACCCGAACCCGTGCCCGGACCGGCCGCGGTGGCACCCTGGGGCCGACTCGGAGCGGTGGCTCCGGAGCCACCGGACGCCGGGGGGCCCGGCTCGGGCGCCTTCGGCTCCGGAGTGCTCCGCGCGGGCCGACCGAATCCGCCGTCGTCGGGCGGCGGCGCGGAGGCACCGTCCTCGTAGGGGTCGGGCGGCGGTTCCTGGAGCCCGGTGACGATGCGGTCCGGGGACGGCCCAGCGGGGCTCGCCGCCGCCTCGGGACGCGGGGGCTCCGGCGCGGGAGCCGGTTCGGGCCGCGCGGCCGGCGCGTCCCAGCCCTCGGGCTCACCGGCGGCGGCCTGCGGTGCGGGAGCCGGGGCGGGTTCGGGGCGACGCTGGGG
>NZ_LAVM01000049.1:0-43747 GCF_001083815.1 Nocardiopsis sp. SBT366
CGACGGCACCGAGCTGAAGGCCAAGGTCATCACCCCCACCGACGCCGAGGGCCCGCCATGTCCCGAGTCAGTACGCGTCCCTCCAGCGAGCGAACCCCCTTCGGTGCGCGGTTCCACGCCCTCTCCGCCACCGCGACGGCGGCCGCCGTCGCGGTCGCCGCCCTGTCCCCGGCGCCCGCCTCCGCGGTCACCGTCTCCTCCACCACCAGCTACGAGACCATCGTCAGTCACGACGGCACCGAGCTGAAGGCCAAGGTCATCACCCCCACCGACGCCGAGGGCCCGCACCCCCTGCTGGTGATGCCCTCGGCGTGGGCGACCCCGCACATCCTCTACGTCGGCGCCGCCAAGAAGCTGGCAGAGGAGTCCGGTTACCAGGTCGTCGCCTACTCCTCCCGCGGGTTCTGGGACTCCGGCGGCGGCATCGAGGTCGCCGGGCCCGAGGACCGGGCCGACGCCAGCTCCGTCATCGACTGGGCCCTGGAGAACACCGAGGCCGACGCCGACCGGATCGGCATGGCGGGCATCTCCTACGGCGGCGGGATCAGCCTCCTCACCGCCGCGGAGGACGAACGGGTCAGGGCGGTCGGTTCCATGAGCGGCTGGGCCGACCTGGGGGCCTCGCTCTACCCCGGAGACACCATCGACGTGCAGTCCGCCGAGCTACTGCTCCTGGCCGGGAACCTGCTCGGCACCCCCGGAGACTCCCTCAGGGAGATGGAGCGCGAGTACCGGCGCGGCAACGTCGACCCCATCCTGGAGATGGCTCCGGACCGCTCCGCCGCCACCAAGGTGGACCGGATCAACGCCAACGGGACCGCCGTCATGATGGCGCACGGGTGGAACGACGGCATGTTCCCCGCCGGGCACATCGCCGACTTCTACGAGGAGCTGTCCGGCCCCAAGCGGCTCATGCTCGCCCCCGGCGACCACGCCACCTCCGAGGCGTTCGGCGCGGTGGGGCTGCCCAACGAGGTCTGGGAGGACCTGGCCCGCTGGTTCGACCACCACCTCAAGGGCGAGGACAACGGCATCGACGCCGAGGACCCGGTGCGCGTCAGACCCAACAACGGCGACGGCGCTTGGTCCTCACACGCCGACTGGCCCTCGGTGACGACGGCGACCGACGAGTACCACCTCGACCGGCCCAGCTCCAGCTGGGGCCGCTGGCAGAGCAACGGCGCGATGGTCGGGGAGCCCGCCACCGGCTGGGACTACGGTTTCCGCACCGGGATCGGCACGACCGCCCGCAGCGGAACGGTGATCCTGTCGGGGGCGCTCCAGCAGTTCTTCGACGTGCCCACGGGGGTCCTGCTGCCCACGGTGGACCGGTACCGGGCCGCCGTGTGGACCAGCCCCGCCTACCCCGACGGCGCCCGTGTGGCGGGGACCCCCGAGGTGACGTTCACGGTCACCCCGACCACCGCCGACCAGTCGGTCTTCGTCTACCTGTACGCGATCAACGAGCGGGGCACCGGTTCCCTGCTCAGCCACGCCCCCCACACCCTGCGCGACGCCGCCCCGGGCGAACCGGTGACGGTGCGGACGGAGCTGTCGTCTGTCGTGTGGGACGTACCGGCCGGACACCGCCTGGCCGTGGTGGTGGACAGCAAGGACGCCCGGTACGTCAGTGAGAGCCGGATCGGGGACCGGGTGACGGTGACCTCCCCGGAGGAGGAGCCGACCCGGGTGAAAATCCCGCTCGGGTAGACCGGTGCGGGTTTTCTGCCAGCTATCGGCGCCGAAAACCCGAGTTCCGGTCAACGGAGCACCACGCACAAGGCGACCGGCCGCCCCTTCTCTCACGAGGACGGCCGGTCGCCCTCCCGAGAGACCCGCGCCTGCCCGAGAAACCCGCGACACAAACCCAAAGTAGTTATCGAGTTACTCCAAGTGTGCGAAGATCGTCGGCATGACCTCGCCCACCGCACGCAGGATCCTCGCCCCGCTGGCCGCTGTCGCGGTCGCCTTCGGGGGTCTGGCCCTCATCGACCACCTGCCCGCCCCGGCCTCCGCCGTCTCCCAGGCCATCCACGCCTCCGCGGTCCTCCCGGACGCGCTCGCGCCCGAACGCCCCGCACCGGAAGGGCGCACGCCCGCCTCCCGGACGGACGGGATCGACCGCCAGGCCGGAGCCGTGACCGGCGAACAGCGCACCGCGGTCCTCGACTACTGGACCAGCGACCGCATGGCCGCCGCCCAGCCGATCACCAGCCTCGTGGAGTCCACCCTCGGGCTGGCCGACCCGCTCGGGCAGTCCGCCGACATCCAGCCGCAGGCCTCCAGCCCCAGAAGCGACGGAGCGCGCTGGAACGACGGCGGCAAGGTCACCGAGACCACCGGCAAGGTGTACCTGACCATGGACGGCAAGGACTTCACCTGTTCCGCCTCGGTCGTGGACTCCGCCAACAAGAGCACCCTGGTGACCGCCGGGCACTGCGCCAAGGACGGCAAGGGCTCCTGGGCCCAGAACTGGACCTTCGTCCCCGGCTACTCCTCCGGCGACAGCCCGTACGGCAAGTTCACCGCGCGGGACCTCATGGTCGCGCCGCAGTGGTCCAACCGGGCCGACGACAGCTACGACTTCGCGATGGTCGTGCTCAACAAGGACGGCGGCACGCCGGTGCAGGACCGGGTCGGCGCGCAGAAGCTGTCCTTCTCCACGTGGACCGAGCAGAACGTGAAGAACGGCCTGCAGGTCTACACCTTCGGCTACCCGGCCGCCTCGCCCTTCAACGGTCGCGAACTGCACTACTGCTCCGGCCGGACGGTCCCGGACACCGGCGGCACCACCGCCAACGGGGTTCGGTGCACCATGACCCAGGGATCCAGCGGCGGCCCCTGGTTCACCGACTTCGACCCCGCCACCGGCGAGGGCACCATCTCCTCGGTGGTGAGCTTCAAGTACGCCGACGACCGCAGCACCCAGTACGGCCCGCGCCTGGGCACCGAGGCCAAGCGCCTCTACGACCACGCCGCGCAGCTCTAGGAACCGTTCACCCGAACCCTCCGCGCGTGGGACCCGGGGTCACGACGGGGCGGTGGCGGCCGAAGTCCGGCCGCCACCGCCCCGTCCCCTGTTCCCCGGCCCTACAGGTCGATGCCCGTGAGGACGAGGACCCGCTCGTGGGTGAGGTCCGTCATCGCGGCGCGCAGGCCCTCCTTGCCCACCCCCGAACCCTTGACGCCGCCGTAGGGCATCTGGTCGGCGCGGAAGGTGGGGACGTCCCCGACGACCACTCCGCCGACCTCCAGCTCCCGGTGGGCGCGGAAGGCGGTGGGCAGGTCCCGTGTGAAGACACCGGCCTGGAGACCGAAATCGCTGTCGTTCACGGCGGCGAAGGCGGCGTCTGTGTCAGCGACCCGCTGGACGACCAGCACGGGACCGAACACCTCCTCGCGCACCACACGGGAGTCGGCCGGGGCGTCGGCCAGGACGGTCGGCGCCACGGTGACGCCGTCACGCGTGCCGCCGGTCAGGAGGCGGGCCCCCGAGGCGACCGCCTCGTCGATCCAGGACGTCACGCGTTCGGCGGCCGCCGCGTCGACCAGCGGTCCGACGTCGGTCTTCGGGTCGGCCGGGTCGCCGGTGCCCAGCGTCTCGACCTCGGCGACCAGACGCCGCACGAACTCGTCGTGGACGGCGTCGGTGACCACGACGCGCTGCACCCCGATGCAGACCTGGCCGGCCTGGTTGTTGCCGAACAGGGCCACCCTCCTGGCGGCCCAGTCGAGGTCGGCGTCGTCCAGCACCACGGCCGCCGCGTTGCCGCCGAGTTCGAGGGTCACGTGCTTGTGCGGGGCGCGCCGCTGGAGCTCCCAGCCGAACGGTCCGCCGGTGAAGGAGATGACGGGCAGCCGCTCGTCGGTGATCAGCGGGGCCGCCAGCTCGTTGGGCATGGGCAGGATCGACACCATGCCCGCGGGCAGGTCGGTCTCGGCCAGGATCTCGCCGAGGATCAGGGCGGTCATCGGGGTGGCCGGGGCGGGCTTGAGCACGACCGGCGCGCCCACCGCGATGGCCGGGGCGACCTTGTGTGCGACCAGGTTGAGCGGGAAGTTGAACGGCGAGATGCCGAGGACGGGGCCCTTGGGGACCCGCCGGACGAGCGCCATGCGCCCGGTGCCGCCGGGGTCGGTGTCCAGGCGCTGGAGCTCGCCGCTGTCCCGGCGGGCCTCCTCGGCGGCCCACCGGAACACCGACACGGCGCGTCCGGCCTCGGCGCGGGCCCACTTGATCGGCTTGCCGCTCTCGGCGGTGATCACCTGGGCGATCTCCTCCGCGCGTTCGCCGATGCGCCGGGAGACGTGGTCCAGGGCCCCGGCACGGACGTGCGCGGGCAGGGCGGCGGCCTCGGCGGACACCGCGTGCGCGGCGGAGACGGCGGCCTCCACCTGCGCCTCGGTGGGCACGGAGACGACGCCCGCCGTCCCGCCGGTGTAGGGGTTGCGGACGGTCAGCTCGGTGTCGCCGGTCGCGGCGGTACCGGCCAGCCAGAACGGGTGCGTGGTCATGTCGGCGACGCTAACCCCCAGGCGACGCGGCCCGCCTTGTCCACTGTCGCCAATCCGGGCCCTCGAATTGGCCACTGTGGCGCATACGGTCGGGGAATGTCGGCGCCCCCGGACACCATGGGTCCGAACGAGAACCCAGGGAGCCCGACTTGAGCGTCAGCCTGTACTACAGCGCCCACCGCGACACCCCGCTCAGCGACGCCGAGCGCGCCGGGCTGGGCAGGATCATCGCCGAGGGGGAGAGCGCTCTGACCGCCTTCGCCGAGCACGCGCTCCCCGCCTGGGTCCGTGACGGCGAGGTCACCGACCCGGACCTGGAACCCCGTGAGCTGTTCGAGCCCCTGGCGCCGTACTCCTTCGGCGGTGGGCGCGGGGAGCTGTTCGCCGGATCCAGCAAGATCTCCCACACGGCCAGCGGGCCCGAGCCCCAGATGGCCCAGCTGAACCACTACCTTGCCGCGCTCGCCCGGCTTCGGGACGCGGTTCCCGGCGCGGAGTGGCGTGTGAGGATTGATGACTTGGCCATTCCTTGGGTAGACGGAGAGTACGACCTGGGGTCGGCGGGGCACTGACCCGTCGAAGGGAACCTGGTCAACCGGCTGGCGTAGCGACGGTCCTTCGTCCACAGTGGTGAGGGAGGGCTCTGCCAGCGGGTTCGGCCGGACCCTCGGGTCCGCCGCCGTCGGGAACCCGGGAGTGCCCATTGCCGCTCGTCTACCGCACGTTGGTCGCCGTCCAAGACGGCGACGGGGACCTGGTCTCGGTCGCCTCCTCCGTCCTCTCCCGCTGGCTGAGCAAGCGCGGTAACTCGGGTGCGCGAGTGGACTTCGCCGACTCGGGCCGGTACGAGCTGAGCAACCGTTCGCGGGCGCTGGTGGCTCGGCACCACAACGCCGACGAGGGCCTGACCTTCCTTCGGCTGACCACCGAGTCCGAGAAACCCGAGGGCGTGTGGCGCACCCTGGCCACGGTGGTGGTGGACCCCGAGCTCTCCCCGTGGAACTACGTGTGGATCGACATGACCGTCGACCCCACCACGCCCTCGGACTCCCCCCGCTCCGACGTGATGCCGCCCGAGGCCGCGCGCATGCTGCTGGAGGCGGTCGGCGCGCACGACGGCGCCCACCCCCTGCCGTCCTCACCCCGCATCGTGCGCGGGCGCGACGAGGAGGACGTGGCGGCCCTGGTCGCGACCATCCGCGATCCCCTGCGGCGCCTCGCGATCGTCGCCACCGGTGCGCCGCGCGACGTGACCGTGGCCGACTGGCGCACCGCCATGGCGGGGACGCTGTCCCGTTGCACGGGCATGTGCGCCGGTTACGTGCTGGACGGAGCGGCCATGGACCGGGTCGCCGAGCTCCTCCCCCGTGGCCTGGACGTGCCCGTGGGCGGGGTGCGCACCTTCTTACCGGGCGTGGACCCCTCCGACGAGGGGGACGCCCAGCGCCACCCCAGGATGAGTCCGGGCACCCTCGACACGGCCCGCGACGGCGAACGCGTGCGCAACTGGGTGGGCGCCGCCCTGTCCCGGCGGGTGCGCGACAACGCGCTCGGCCTGCGCCTGCCCGAGGCGCTCCGGGCGATCGACGCGTTCCTGGCCGAGGAGACCGAGGACCTGCGCCGGGGTCCGAACACCCGTGCCCCCGTTCCCCCACGGGCACCCTCAGGATCGGGGAACGTCATCGCACACCAGTCAGGGCACGACTCCGTCTCCTCGGTGGAGTTCGCCGCCGCCCAAGCGCAGGAACAGCAGGTGCGTCGGCTCAAGGAGGAGGTGCGCAGGCTCAACGCGCGGATCGGTGAGCTGTCGGAAGAGCACCAGGCCATGCTCGCGGAGACCGCCGACCTCGCCGACGAGCTCGCCGTCGCAAGGGAGGATCGGAGATCGGCCCGGTTCGAGGCGCGGTGGCTGCGCGACCAGGCGAGGGACGCGGGTCTGTTCCGGCTGGCCGCGGCCCCGGCCCCGCGCGACCCCGAGCTACGGCCGCCGTCCAGCGTGGCGGAGCTGCTGGAACGGATCACCGACGGTTCGGCCCTGCCGCACCTGTTCTTCACCATCGAGGACCAGACGGTGTACGAGCTGTCCGACAGCCGCAAGGAGGGACTGTGGGTGACCCGGGCCTGGGAGGCGCTGATGGCCCTGAACGACTACGCCCGCTACCAGTTCGACAACCCGGGCAGCGGGCTGGGCTTCCACTCCTACCTGCGCGAGCCCCCCGACGGTTACCGGGTGATCCCGGTCAAGCGGCTGGCCTCGCAGGAGTCGGACTACGTCCGCAACCGGGGCAAGCTCAACGAGAAGCGGGTCTTCCGGGTGCCGACCGAGGTGGAGCCGGACGGCCGGGTCCCGATGTACGCGCACATCAAGCTGGACATCGAGTACGGCATCTGCCCCCGGCTGTACTTCTTCCCGCACCTGGGCCCGGACACCACCAACCGGGTGTACGTGGGCTACCTGGGACGGCACCTGCCCGTCCAGCAGTCCAACTGAGCCTCACCGGGCCCACAGCGGTTCCTCGGGGTCAGACGAGGGCGTGCCCGAAGGAGTGGGACAGGGCGGCCAGGTCGGGTTCGCCGTACCGTTCCACCAGGTCCTTGAAGCGGATCTCCTTCTCTGGGCCGAAGCGGCTCACCTTGGCCGCGTAGGTGTCGGCGGTGAGGAAGACCGGTGGCTGGCTCTTGCTGTGGAACTTGTCCGCGTACATGACCAGCTCCTCCTCGGGCGACTCGGCGAGGTAGTCGGCGACCGGGATGGGCAGTCCCTGGGCGCGCACGTCGTCGCGGGTGACCCCCACCCCCGTGTGGTGCGAGCAGAACCGGCACAGTGTCTCGGGCAGCCCCTCCCCCACCAGCAGTTCGTGACCGAGCACCCCGTGGCTCACGTAGCGGGGGCCGTCGATCCGTCCGTGCCCGTCCATCAGACGGTAGACGCCGACGTCGTGGAGCAGGCACCCCGCGCGGACGAGATCGGCGTCCACCCCGGCGGGCACGTGGTCGAGCAGCAGCTCGGCGACCTCACACACGGCTCGGCAGTGGGTGTACACGAGCTCGAAGGCCTCGGCGGTGGGCGCGTGACGCTCGTGGAGGGCCCGGATCTCGTCGTCGGTGGGGATCTGCATCCCAGAAGACTAGGGCAGCCGGGACCGGACGTACCCTGGGTGCCGTGACGGGAACGAGGACCGAGACCCTGAGGGGTCTGGCGGAGACGGAGTGGCGCGAGCGCGCCGAACTGCACGGGCGTCGGGTGGACGCCCTGGTCGGCGACCACGTCCGGCGCAGGAGCGCGGGCGAACGGCACCCCGTCGAGGACTTCCTGTTCACCTACTACAACCTCAAGCCCGCGCAGCTGCGGCGCTGGCACCCCGGAGTGGGGACGGTGCTGCTCGGCGAGGGCTCCCGCGAACGGCTCTCCGAGCGCTTCCACACCGAGATCTCCGGCGGGGTGGGCCTGGACGTGCCCGCGTTCCTGGCCGCCCGTCCGGTCCTGGACTTCGTGGAGCGCCTGTTGTCCTCGGTCGCCGAGCGCCCCGCGCACCTGGGCTGCTTCGGGCTGCACGAGTGGGCGATGGTGTACCGGACCGAGGAGGTCCGCCACGGCCAGGTCCCCCTGCGGCTCGGGCACGAGGGCACCGACCGTGTGGTGGAGTCGCACCGGGTCCAGTGCTCCCACTTCGACGCGTTCCGGTTCTTCACTGAACCGGCGCGCCCGCTGAACACGCTCCAGCCCACGAGGGAACGCCAGGCGGAACTGGACCAGCCGGGGTGCCTGCACGCCAACATGGACCTCTACAAGTGGGCGTACAAGCTCACTCCGGCGGTCCCGTCGGAGCTGGTGGCGGACTGCTTCGAACTGTCGAAGGAGATCCGGGTGCTGGACATGCGCGCCTCGCCCTACGACCTCCGGGAGTGGGGTTACACCCCGGTTCGGATCGAGACCGCCGAGGGCAAGGCCGCCTACATGGAGTACCAGCGGGACTTCGCCGAGCGCGGCGCGGTGCTGCGCGAGCGGGTCCTGGACGTGTGCCGGGCCCTTCGGGCGGCCTGATCCCGCTCAGGGCAGCTCGGCACGGCCCACCTCCCCGGCCTCGCGCTCCCGGGCCAACCGGTGGGCTCGCCCCGTGCCGGTCAGGAGCACCACGAGGCTGATCCCGATGGGCACGAGCACGGCGGCGGCCTCCCCGCTCGGGGTGGTCGCCACCGGCAGCAGAGCCAGGCCCGGAAGACAGACCAGCCCGGCGGCGATCGACCAGTGCGCGGAGAGCTCGTGCACGGTGTACCAGGCGTCCTCGCTGGAGCGGGTGTAGCGGGTCCGGATTCCGAAGAACTCGTTCGGTCTGATCCGCCGTCGGGCGCCCATCGCCCCCATGAGCACCAGGACCACCGTCATGAGCAGCAGACAGCCCATCATGCTGAGGAACGCGCCGAGGGGCATCGTCTGATCCGAGGCAGCGGCCAGGGGGTTCACGGGGGTGTGGTCCTTCCTCTCGGAGACGGGAGGGCGCAGGTGGCGGTTCCTCCAGGGAGCCGGTGGCGGTTGGCGGCCACGACCCGGTAGGCGGCGCGGTTGAGCACGCGAACCCCGGGCAGCAGCAGGAACCGGCCTAGGGTCCGGGCCGGGAACCCGGCGCCCAGGAGCACCCCGGCGATCGCGTCCCCTCCGGCGAGCCGCTGCCCGTCCCGGTGCACGAGCCAGGCCTGGGCGTCGGTCTCTTCGGGGCTCAGGCCGAGTGCGGGCAGGTCGGAGTCCTGCCAGGCCGCGAAGGAGGTCCGGGTGCGCAGGCGGTCACGCGCGAAGGCGACCGCGCGCTGGCAGAAGCCGCAGTCCCGGTCGTACAGGAAGACCGCCAGCCCGAGGTCGCGCGTGTGCGGGGTGTCCGCCATGAGTTCCTCCCGGTTCGCTGCGTCCCCTTCCTCCTTCCTACCCGCCCGCGCCACCCGACCGGAAGTCACGAGGGTCAGGGGCCTCGGGCCCACGGCGCGGTCGGCCCCCGTCGCCGGTCCCCACCGGGCTCGACGGGTTCCCTCGTACCGTGGTGAGGGCCTTCGCGCACGCGAACCTGGCGGACGAGGAACGGCTGCGCGCCGAGTTCCGGCGGGTGCACGTGTGCCGCCGGTTCACCCGGCCGGTCGACCTCCCCGGCCGGGCCCGGGCCCGGACACACGAGCGCGCGGGCACCCTCCGGGGGTACCCGCGCGCTCGGTCCGGATCAGTTCGCGCCGTGCACGATCCGCTCGGCCAGCTCCTCGCGGGGCTGGATCTCGCCGGACAGGATCTGCTCGGCGTAGTGGCAGGCCACCCTGTGGGTCGCCTGCCCGCCCTCCAGCGGGCGCAGCTCGGGGCGCTCGGTGTCGCACCGCTCCTCCTGCCGCCACGGGCAGCGGGTGTGGAACCGGCAGCCCGCGGGCGGGTTCGCGGGCGAGGGCAGGTCACCGGCGAGCAGGATGCGCTCCCGGGTGTCCTCCACCGTCGGGTCCGGCACAGGCACGGCCGACATCAGCGACCGCGTGTAGGGGTGCAGCGGGGTCTCGTACAGCTGGTCGCTGGTGGCCTCCTCGACCAGTGAACCCAGGTACATCACCCCCACCACGTCGCTCACGTGCCTCACCACCGCGAGGTCGTGCGCGATCACCAGGTAGGTCAGACCCAGCTCCTCCTGGAGCTCCTCCAGCAGGTTGAGCACCTGCGCCTGGATGGACACGTCCAGTGCCGAGACCGGCTCGTCGCAGATGATGAGGTCGGGCTCCAGCACCAGCGCCCGGGCGATGCCGATGCGCTGGCGCTGGCCGCCGGAGAACTCGTGCGGGTAGCGCTGGAGCGCCTTGGCGGACAGCCCCACCCGCTCCAGCGCGTCCACGACCCGGCGGCGCTGGTCCTCCCTGGTCCTCTGCCTCAGCTCCGACCGGCTCAGCCCCTCGGCCTCCGCACCCTCGGGACCGCCGATCCCGTGTGTCTGAAGGCCCTCCAGGAGGATGGAGCCGATGTTCTGGCGGGGGTTGAGGCTGCCCAGCGGGTCCTGGAAGACCATCTGGAGGTTGGCGCGCTCGCGGCGCATCGACTCCGAGTCGAGCCCGGCCAGGTCGTCCCCGCCGAACCACACCTCGCCCTCGGTGATCTCGTTCAGCCGCAGCACCGCCCGGCCCAGGGTGGTCTTGCCGCAGCCGGACTCCCCCACCAGGCCGTAGGTCTGGCCCTTCTCGATGCTCAGCGAGACCCCGTCAACGGCGCGCACGTGCCCCACGACACGGTCGACGATCACGCCCCGCTTGATGGGGAAGTGGACCTTGAGGTCCCTGATCTCCAGCAGGCTCATCCCCGCTCCTCCTCGTCCTCGCCCACCACGGCCGGGCTCTCCAGCACGGCCCGGTCCACCACGTCGGCGTGGCTGATGGGGTTCACACAGCGGTGGACGTGTCCCGGGTCCCCCACGCCCACTTCGACGAGCTGGGGCGGCCCCTGGAGGCACTCCATGGTGTAGTGGTCGCAGCGGGGCGCGAACGCGCACCCGTCCGTCCACGCGATGTTGTCGTTGACCGATCCGCGTACCGGGGTGAGCGGTTCTCCGCGCGGCGCGTCCAGGCGGGGAATGGAGCCGAGCAGGCCCACCGTGTAGGGGTGGGTGGGGTCGCTGAAGAGCGGCGCTCGCTCGGCGGTCTCCACCGCCCGGCCCGCGTACAGGACGTTGATGTCGTCGCACAGCCCGGCCACGACGCCGAGGTCGTGGGTGATCATCAGCAGCCCCGTGCCCTCCTCGGTGACCAGGTCCTTGAGCAGTTCCAGGATCTGGGCCTGGATGGTGACGTCCAGCGCGGTGGTGGGCTCGTCCGCGATCATCAGGCGTGGCTTGCAGGCCACCGCCATCGCGATGAGCGCGCGCTGGCGCATACCGCCGGACAGTTGGTGCGGGTACTCGGTCAGGCGCCGGGTGGGGTCGGGGATGCCCACCCGGTACAGCAGGTCGGCGGCCTCCTTCCTGGCGGCGGCGCCGCGCATCCCCCGGTGCCGCTTGAGGATCTCGGTCACCTGGAGGCCGATGGGGACCACCGGGTTGAGCGAGCTGAGCGGGTCCTGGAAGATCATCGCCAGCTGGGAGCCGCGCAGGTCGCGCATACGGCGCTGGGAGATCCTGAGCAGGTCCGCCTCCTTCGGCTCCTCTCCCCGGTCGGACAGGCGCATGACCGCGCTGCCGCCGACCTTCACTCCCCGGTCCGGCAGCAGACCCATGAGAGCCAGGGAGGTCACACTCTTGCCGCAGCCGGACTCGCCGACCAACCCCGTGACCTTGCCCTCCTCCAGCGTGAAGGAGACCCCGTCGACGGCGCGGGTCGGGTTCTGGCCCTTGCGGTGGAACACCACGGACAGCTCGTCCACCGCCAACAGCGGCGTGCTGGAACTCATGGTCACTTCCTCAACTTCGGGTCGAGCGCTTCCCGCAGCGCCTCACCCAGCAGGGTGAAGCCGAGCGCGGTGATGATGATGCCCAGGGCCGGGTAGACGGCCAGGGACGGTGCGCTGGACAGGAACCGCTGGGCCTCGGACAGCATCGTGCCCCACTCGGGGTAGGACGCGTCCGGGTTGCCCAGGCCCAGGTAGGACAGGGCGGCCGCGTCGATGATGGCCGTCGCCAGGGTGAGCGTGGACTGCACGATCACCGGGCCCATGGAGTTGGGCAGGATGTGCGTGACGGCGATCCGGCGTTTGCGCACGCCCAGGGCCTGCGCGGCCAGCACGTACTCGCGGTTCCCCTGGGAGATCATCGCGCCGCGCAGCAGGCGGGCGAAGATGGGGACCTGGGCGATGCCGACCGCGATCATGACCGTGGTGAGGCTGGGCCCGACCAGGGCGGCGACGGTGACGGCCAGCAGCAGGGTAGGCATGGCCAGCATCATGTCGATGACGCGCATGATCACGTTGTCGACCTGGCGCCCCCAGCGCCCGCCCAGCACCGAGCAGGCGCCGGCGAGGCCGCCCAGGAGCGCGCCGAACAGGAAGCCGACCAGGGTGGCGACCACGCCGACCAGGAGGGTCTGGCGGGCGCCGATCACCATGCGGGAGAACATGTCCCGGCCGAGGTGGTCCAGACCCAGCCAGTTCTCGGCGCGCGGCCCGACGAACTCGTTGCGGTTCGGGAAGACCTCACCGCCCCAGGCCTGGGAGGTGGGGCTGTACGTGGCGATGAGCGGCGAGAAGAGGGCGATGACGAGGAACACGGCGACGATGACCGCGCCGGTGATCGCCATGGGGCTGCGCCGCATGCGCTGGAAGGCCTCACGCCAGACTCCCGCACCGTGGGTGCCCGCGTCACGGTCGCCCATGAGTTCGGCGAGCCGGTCGACCTTGTCGGCCTTGCGCTGGTGGAACGGGACCTTCTCGTCGGCCACGGCGGTGTCCGGGGCCTCGGACGGGTTCGGACTCGGTGTCGTAGGCATCACTGGGCCCGCACTCTCGGGTCGAGGAGGCTGTACGAGATGTCGACCAGGAGGTTGATGAACACGTACATGGTGGCGATGAGGAGGATGAAGCCGGTGAGCACCGGATAGTCGCGGGTCTGTGTCGCCCCGTAGACGAACGACCCGATACCCGGGAAGGCGAAGACGCTCTCGGTGAGGACCGCACCGGCGAAGAGGCTGCCCGCGAGCAGACCGACCGCCGTGACCACCGGCAGGAGGGCGTTTCGCAGCACGTGGCGGGTGCGCACCGTGGTGCGGTGCAGGCCCTTGGCGTTGGCGGTGCGGACGTAGTCCTCGCCCATGACCTCCAGGACACTGGCCCGGGTCATGCGCGTGATGACGGCCAGCGGGATGGAGGCCAGGGCCAGCCCCGGCAGGACCAGGTGGGCGAGCGCGTCCATGACCACGTCCCACTCACGCGTCATGAGGCCGTCCAGCACCACGAAGCCGGTGATGTCGGTGCGGCTCAGGCCCGGTGAGAGCCGGAAGGCGGAGGGGAGCACGCCCAGGTTCTCGGCGAAGACGACCTTGAGGATGAACGCCAGGAAGAAGACCGGGGTGCAGATACCCAGGAGCGAACCGCCGACGGCGGCGAAGTCCAGCACCGTGCCGCGCTTGCGGGCGGCGAGGTAGCCCAGCGGCAGACCGACGGCGACGGCGAAGATCATCGCGGTCACGGCCAGTTCGAAGGTCGCGGGGAAGCGGAGGAAGAACTCGTCCAGAACCGGTCGGCTGGTCTGGAGGGAGGTCCCCAGGTCGCCCTGCAGGATGTTGCGCAGGAAGGTCAGGTACTGAACCGCGAGGGGTTCGTCCAGGCCCAGGGACCGGCGCAGAGCGGCACGCTGCTCAGCGGTCGCGTCGTCGGGGAGGAGGGCGTACTCGGGTCCGCCCGGCAGTCGTTGGAGCCAGACGAACAGCAGGATCGACAGACCGCCGAGTGTCGGGATCAGCTGTAGGAGTCGCCTGACGATGAATCGCAGCACCTGCGCCGCCTTTCGCCAGTGGTGAGAACGATGGACGCGGAGCGTCCCCCGCCGGGGTGTGGCGGGATGGACGGATGGTCTCTGGGGGTGCCCGGGGGGGTGCGGCGCGGTGTGCCTTGGGGCAGCGGACCGCCGGGGTGGCCGTGCGGCGGGCCCGACCGGTCAGGACCGGTCGGGCCCGGCGGAGGCCCTCTCCCGGGTCAGGGAGAGGGGGTCTCGCGCCTTACTTCCAGGAAGCCTCGGAGAAGTTCTCCTGGGTCAGGGGGCTCACGTTCGGCGGGTTGACGTCCCCGGAGAACGCGATGGAGGGCGGGGAGCTGGAGATGGGCAGCCCGGGCAGGACGTCCATCACCATCTCGTTGAGCTCCTGGTACCCGGCGATGCGCTCGTCGGCGTCGGGGTTGGTGCTCACTTCCTCCATCTTGTCGAAGAGCTCCTCGTCGTCCATGCCCCAGGCGCTGTTGGGGGTGGAGAACCAGGTGCCGACGAAGTTGTAGGCGTCGTTGTAGTCGCCGGTCCAGCCCAGCAGGTACAGCGGGCAGTTACCGCTGTCGGTCTGGTTGATGTACTCGGCCCACTCGTAGCTCTTGGCCTCGACCGTGACACCGGCCTCCTGGAGGTCCTCCGAGATGACGTCGAAGATGTCCTTGGGCGCGGGCATGTACGGACGGGTGACCTCGGTCGGGTAGCAGAACTCGATCTCGAGGTCCTCCTGGCCCGCGTCGGCCAGCTTCTCCGCGGCCAGCTCCGGGTCGTACTCGATCTCGCGGACGTCCGGGGACCAGCCGTCGAGGGTGTCCGGGTGGAACTGCGTCGCGACCTCGCCGCCCTCGGGGAGGATGGTGTCGACGATGCGCTGGCGGTTCACCGCGTGCGAGAGGGCCTCGCGGACCTCGAGGTCGGCGAGGGCCTCGTTGTCCTGCTGGTAGGCCAGGTAGAGGACGTTGAAGACGTCACGGGTGGGGACCTCGAACCCGGCTTCCTGGAGCGGGCTGACGTCGGCCGGGGCCACCAGGTCGTAGCCGTGGATGTCGCCCGCTTCCAGGGCCTGACGGCGGGCGTTCTCGTCCGGGATGGCCCGGATGATCATGTTCTCGAAGCCCGCCGGGTCGCCCCAGTAGTCGTCGAACCGCTTGAGGGTGATCTCGCCCTGGTCCTGGTTCCACTCCTCGACGGTGAACGGGCCGGTACCGGCGACCGTCCCCGGCACCTGGGTGTACTCGGGCAGGTTGGGGTTGCCCTCCTCACCCGTGATCTCCTGGCCCTCCATGGCCTCCAGGCTGGTGGGGCTCATGATGCCGAAGGCCGCGAGGCTGAAACCGCCCGGGTACAGGGAGGAGAACTCGCTGACCTCGATGACGGCGGTGAACTCGTCCTCGGCGTCACAGGAGACGAAACGCGGGTCCGGCGCCGCGTAGGCCTCGTCGTTCTCCGCGAAACCGCCGAAGATCTTCTGCCAGTAGTACGAGTTGTTCGAGCTCTGGTAGGCACCGGAGAGGTTGAACCAGCGGTCGAAATTGGCGCAGACCACGTCGGCGTTCAGGTCGTCGCCGTCGTGGAACTTCACACCCTGCTGGAGGTTGAAGGTCCAGACGGTGCCGTCATCGGACTGGTCCCAGGATTCGGCCAGTCCACCGACGATCTCAGAACCGCCGGATTCGTGTTCGAGAAGGGTCTGGAAGACCTGGCGGCTGTATCGGAACGTCTCACCGTCGCTGGCGAGGAAGGGGTCGAGCGCGGTGATGTCACCGGCGGAGGCGAAGACGAACGGCTGGGAGTCGTCGCCACCTCCGTCGGCGCGGTCACTCTCCGCACAGGCGGTCGCCACAAGCGTGAGCGACGCCGCGACGGCCAGGAGGCCGAGCGGCTTACGGGAAGACTTCGTGAACATGGTCCACCTCAGGGATGGGGGACGGGGGTTTGGGGCCCGGAACGATGATTCGGACCCTAAACCGCGCCATGACCACCTGGGAAGGTAGACGGCTGGGTATTAATACAACCGTTTCAGATCTGTGCCGTGATCCATAGATCGGCATTTGGCTCGCATGTGTTTAACTGAGCGTCAACTTCCCCGGGGCCCCTCCCGCCCCAGCGTCGTGACAATGGGTATTCACCCGAGCACAATTCCGCTTTCTTTATCCGATCATGGGATGAATGACTTTCTCTACCGAATGTCCGTTTTTTGTTTCCGTTCCGTGAACGGGCCCCAAGGCGCCGGAGGCATGCGGTTCGTCCTATGATCTGCGGATGAACACTCCCCTAGACGACGCGGAGCTCACCGCGTTCCTCGAAGGCCAGGACACCACCTGGCTGGCCGAGCAGCTCATGCTCGTCGCCGACGAGGACCCCATCACCCGCATCCGCCTGAGTGCCGCGGCCGGAGCGGAGAGCGCGGTGGAGGAGGCCCGAGGCCTCGCGCTGACGCGGGTCACCGAGCACTCCCCCCAGGAGGCCGCCACCGACCCCGACGACGGGGACCCACTGCACCGGTCGCTCGACCTGCTGGACGACCTCCTCGACTACGGGTTCGAGGACGAGGTGGGAGACATCGCGGACGAGGCCCGCGAGATCTACGTCAACCGTCACGGGGAGGACGGCAGCGAGCACCTGGCCCGCCTGCACGTCCTCGCGGACGGCGAGGAGGAGGACTGAGCGGCGGCGCCTGAGGCGGGACCCCCGGACGGAAGGGGCCCGGCGGTGAGCGTCCCGTGACCACACGGGCCACGCGCGCCCCGGGCCCACGGCGTCCCAGCACCGTGCCGAAGCCATGGCCGAGCGGGGACGTCGTCCCAGGTCGCCAGGCATGAGCCCAGCAACCCGGGGATGGACCAGTCGGATCGTCCAGCTCCGCCCCGGGGGCAGTGAGCCCCCGCGAACGCGGGAGTGGACCGTGGCTGGACTCGCGAGCGGAACTCGGGATCCTGTGAGCCCGCGAACGTGGGGACGGCCGCCGCCCCTCTTCAAGCGCACGTCATGATCGTGAGCCCCGCGAACCCGGGAGTGGACCGTCCTTCATCCTGGAGACCAGGTGCCCGGCGACGTGCCCCGCGAACGCGGCGACGGACAGCGCGGACGGGAAAGGGGTGCCCCGACCAGTAGCCGGGACACCCCCCTCGTGGCGAACTCCTAGGACTCGCACCAGCGGCGGACGTTGGTGCTCCACAGGGCGATGTTGGTGACGATGGCGAAGAGGGCCACCACCACCGCGACCAGCAGCATCGGAGTGTCGGCCAGGCGGGCCGCCGTGTTGAGCGCGGAGACGGCCACGCCGAGGGCGACCACCGCGCCGAACTGCGCCATGCGCCACAGGACGTATCCGGCGCGACGCACGGGCAGCACCAGCGCCACCAGGCCCAGGGTGACCAGCGACGCCAGGACCACCTGCACCCACAGGTCGCGCACGATCGGCGCGGGCGCGCCAGCGTCCAGCGTCGCCCACGCCCGGTAGGCCAGCCCGGCGAACGCGGCGGCGGTGACGAACATCAGGACACAGGTCTGCCGAACGTCCTGCGGGGGCCGCACACCGGGGCGACGCGCGGCGAGCAGGCTCTGCCGGGGGGCCGGCAGCACACTGAACGGCCGGGAGTCGGAGGTTACGGGGGACGTCTGGGTGTCTTGCATGACGAACAGGTTCGCGTGCCGGGGCGTACTACACAAGTGGAGCAAAACCCCCGCGCATGTGGTGGTCGTCTCCCGGCGGTGTCCGGTCAGGTCAGGGAGAGGCCCAGCCGCTCCGACACGTACTCCAGGGCCTGCGCGCTGAGCTGGGTGAGGTCGCCGCGCACGTCGAGCTCCAGCCCCTCCTCGTCCGGCCCCAGGCGCTCCAGGGTCTCCAGCTGGGAGCGCAGGAGCGCGGGCGGCATGAAGTGGTCCCTGCGGGCCTCGATCCGCTCCCAGATCACCTCCTCCGTGCCGTGCATGTGGACGAAGTGCACGCCGGGTGCCCCTCGGCGGAGTACGTCCCGGTAGGAGCGCCGGAGCGCGGAGCAGGCCATCACCGTGGACTCCCCCAGCGCCTCGTGCGCGGCGATCCACTCGGCGAGCTCGGCCAGCCAGGGCCACCTGTCGTCGTCGGTCAGCGGTACCCCTGCCGACATCTTGGTGATGTTGGCCTCGGGGTGGAAGGCGTCGGCCTCCGCGAAGGGCAGTTCGAGGCGCGCGGCGATCCGCTCGGCGACACTGGTCTTCCCGCTGCCAGATACGCCCATGAACACGAAATGCATGCTCTCTCCGAGTCTTGGCCCGCCGCCCGTGCGCGACGCCGCCACCAATAGTGATATCAATCAATCCGGCTAGGCTGCTCCGTGACCCCGACCGCGTCGCAGGAGATTCCGAGGGACGAGATGGCCACCGAGCACCGAACGCTGCACAACCGGGTGCTGGCGGTGCTCGGTCCGGCGATCGCCGCCGGAGAGTACGCCCCCGGCCACGCCTTCACCCTCCAGGGTCTGGAGGGCGACTTCGGCGTGTCACGGACGGTCGCCCGCGAGGCGGTCCGTGTCCTGGAGTCCATGGGCCTCGTACTGAGCCGCCCCCGGACCGGTATCCGGGTCCGACCCCAACGGGACTGGAGCGTCTTCGACCCCCAGTTGATCCGCTGGCGCCTGGCCGGATCCGGCCGCATGGAGCAGCTGCGCTCCCTCAACGAGCTCCGGGCCGCCGTGGAACCCGGCGCCGCCGCCCTGGCCGCCGAGCGCGGACCCGCCGACGAGCGGGCCCAGCTGGAGGTGGTGGCCGACAGGATGACCCTGACCGGCCAGGCGGGCGAACTCACCACGTTCATGGAGCTCGACATCGCCTTCCACCGTCGCGTCCTGGAGTTGTCCGGCAACGAGATGCTCTCCGGTCTGGCCGAGGTGGTGACCGAGGTGCTCGTCGCACGGACCTCCTACGACCTGATGCCGCACAACCCCCGCCCGGAGGCCCTGCGCCTCCACATGACGGTGGCGCGGGCCATCCGGGACGGGCTGCCCGACGTCGCCGAGGCGGCCATGCGGTCGATCGTCACCGAGGTCGCGGACGCCCTCAGGGACGACGCTCCCGGCCGCTGAGGGCCTACAGGACCAGGTACAGGGCGAAGGCGAACCCGAAGCCGATGAAGCCGATCAGGGTCTCCATGACGGTCCAGGTCTTGAGCGTCGTCCTGACGTCCATGCCCAGGAACCGGCCGACCAGCCAGAACCCGGAGTCGTTGACGTGGGAGAGCGCGGTCGCGCCGGAGGCGATCGCGATGACGATCAGGGCCAGGTCGATGGAGCTGAGCCCGGAGGTGGCGTGCACGGCCGGGGCGATCAGACCGGCGGCCGTGGTGATGGCGACCGTGGCCGAACCCTGGGCCACACGCAGCGCGAGCGCGATGACGAACGCAGCGACGATGACCGGCATGCCCGTGGACTCCAGGCTTCCGGCGAGGGCGTCACCGATGCCGCTGGTGCGCAGGACGCCGCCGAACATGCCGCCCGCGCCGGTGATGAGGATGATCCCGCAGACGGGGCCGAGCGCGCCGCCGACGATCTCCTCGACCCGCTGGCGGGTGAAGCGCCCCTGGCTGAGCACGACCATCGCGTAGAGCACGGTGATGAGCAGCGCGATGGGCGTCTCGCCGACGAGCCGCAGGGACTGGACCCAGACGGCGTCCGCCGGGACGGCTCCGGTCGCGGAGAGGGTGGCCGTGCCGGTGTTGGCGAAGATGAGCAGCATCGGCAGCAGCAGGATGCTGACGACCGTGCCCAGGCGGGGCGGGTTCTCGTGGGTGACGTCGCCGTTGGACATGATGTCGTCCGGCACGGGGATCTCGAAGCGCTTCCCGGCCCACAGTCCGAACAGGTAGCTGGCCAGGTACCAGGTGGGGATGGCCAGGAGGACGCCGACCAGCAGGGTCAGGCCCATGTCCGCGCCGATCTCCACGGCCGCCGTGACGGGGCCGGGGTGCGGCGGCACGAAGGCGTGCATGACCGCGAAGGCACCGGCGGTGGGCAGGGCGTAGGTCAGCACCGAGCCGCCCACGCGGCGGGCCACGCTGAAGACGATCGGCAGCATCACGATGAGGCCGACGTCGAAGAAGATCGGGAAGCCGAAGAGCAGGGAGGCCACGCCCAGGGCCATCGGGGCGCGCTTCTCACCGAACAGCTTGATGAGCGCCCCGGCCAGGACGGCGGCGCCGCCGGTGACCTCCAGCATGCGGCCGATCATCACGCCCAGCCCCACGAGGAGGGCGACGTTGGCGAGGGTGCCGCCGAACCCGTCGAGGAGGGTGGGGACCACCCCGTCGACCGGGATGCCCGCGACCAACGCGGTGAGCACGCTGACCAGGACCAGCGCGATGAACGCGTGCATCTTGAAGCGGATGATCAGGAACAGCAGGAGCGCGATGGCGCCCGCCGCGATCCCGAGGAGGGGACCCGTGCCGTAGACGGGTTCGAAGTTCTCCACGACGGAGCCTTCCAGTGGACGGGACGGTGGGGCTTGGCCGTGCAGGGACACGCCCTTGACCTGCTCTTGGACCAGGCTCCGAGAATGGTAATACCATTTGTGAGCATCTGTGAACACCGGCTATCGATTTTGTGAGTGTGACCCAGCACACATCCACCGGTGCGACGCACTTCAGGACAGGTAACCCCGAAGCACATCGGACCGCATCTTCGCGTCACCAGCGGATAAATCAGGTCACTTCTGGGGCCGATGTGCCGTCCACGGTGCGCGGAGATTGACACCCCACCCACCCAGACCCCAACCTCATGCCATGAGCGCTGAGCCCACCCCCTCTCTGCACCTCGCCGTTTACGACCGGATGGCCGACTGGCACTACGGCCACACCGTCGCGCAGGTGCGGGAGGGAATCGGTCCGCACCGAACCGGCAGCCTCCCTGTCGTCACCGTGGGACTCACCGGGGCCCCGGTGACCACGGCGGGCGGGCTCACCGTGCTCCCCGACCTCACACTCCCCCAGTTCAAGCCCTCCACCAGCGCGATGCTCCTGCTGCCCGGCTCGCCCGACTGGGACGACGACCCGGAGTCGCTGGCGCCCCTGGCGTCAGCGGCGGGCATCCTCCTGGACGCGGGGATTCCCGTGGCGGCGATCGGCGGCGCGACCGCCGGGCTGGCCAGGGAGGGGCTGCTCGACCACCGCGACCACACCAGCTCCGCACCCGACTACCTGCTGGGCACCGGGTACGCGGGCAGTCGCCGCTACCGGGAGGAGCTGACCGTCACCGACGGGGACCTGGTCACCGCGGGCGCCAGCGCCCCGGTCGAGTTCGCGCGGGCTGCCCTGGCCCGGCTCGGCCTGCTCAGCCCGCGCGCCCTGGACGCCTGGTACCGGCTGCACGCCCTCCACGACACGGACGCCTACCTGACGCTGTTGGAGGAGGCCTGACCCGTTCGGGCACGCCCGAACGCCCCCTCGCCGTGGGCGACCGAGCCGTCGGCGTCAGGAGCCGGTGACGGCGGCGCTCATGGCGTCCGCGATCCAGACGTAGGGAGTCGGGTCCTCGTCGTGGTCCTCGGCAACACCGTTGATGACGGCCACCAGGGCCAGGTACCGGCCGTGGGTGTCGTCGTAGCCGGGCCCCTCGGAGACGGCGTCCTCCTCGGCGATCCGGCGCAGGAGGTCGGGGACCTGGCGGAACCCGTCGGCCATCCGGGCACGGACCTCCGGGGTGAGCGGGGTGTCGGACAGGGCGACCGCCGCCTCCATGAAGCGTGTGACGGCCGACTGCGCGCGTGAGGACCCGGGGGACTCTCCAGCACGGTAGGCGGCGAGGAGGTCCTCCATGAGGGGCGCCCCGCTGTCGTGGATGAAGTCCTGGAACGGCTCGGTGGCCACAGTCCGTGCCTCGGGCGCCGAGTAGGTGTCCCGGAGGTGGGCGCGTACCGCGTCGCGGAACTCCCGGTCCCGCACCAGGTCGGCCAGGGTGATCCAGGCCTCCAGCTGCGCGGCGGTGGGCTCCTCGGGCAGGACCGGGCGCATCGCGCGCAACCGGTCGACGAACCCGTCCGGCACGTCGAGTCCCTCCGCCACGTCGTTCCAGAAGTCGTCGATGGTCCGTTCCCGCTCCTCGTCGGTCATCGTCACCAGTCGGTGCATCAGGTCGGCCCGCGCCGTCTCACCCCCCTGCCTGATCAGGGCCCTGAGCACCGCCCGCCTGGCCCTCAGAGTGCGCTCCTGCCGCTCGACGATCCCCAGGTGGGTCATGAGCACACCGTGCAGGGTCGCCTCGCCGGTGAGCAACCGCCGGATCTCGCTCAGGTCGGTGTCCAGCTCGCGCAGGGTACGGACGAGTTCCAGCCCGGCGATGGCGTCGACGTCGTACATCCGGTGCCCGGCCTCGTTCACGCCCGCGGGTCGCACGACCCCGGCGTCCGCGTAGTACCGGACCGCGCTGACGCTCAGCCCGCTGCGGCGCGCGGCGTCTCCGATGGGGTACAGCTCTTCGTGGTTCATGGGGACCACTGTGGTGTCTCAAGCGGCTTGAGGCGCAAGCCCGTCCGGAGGGGCCCGAACCGGCCCGGTCCGGGCCCCGGGGGACCCGCGCAGTATCGTCGTGGGCGCACCCCACATCGTCGTGGGCGCACCCCACGCCGAGGAGGAACCTTGATCGACCTGCGTTCCGACACCCTGACCCACCCCACCCCCGCGATGCGCCGGGCGATGGCCGAGGCCGAGGTGGGTGACGACGTGTTCGGCGAGGACCCCACAGTGCGCGCGCTGGAGGAGGAGACCGCCGCGCTGCTGGGCCGGGAGGCCGCGCTGTACGTGCCCTCCGGGCACATGGCCAACCAGCTCGGCCTGTACGTGGCCACCCGCAGCGGCGAGGAGGTGTGGGCGCACGAGCACCACCACCTCATCGGCGACGAGCAGGGCGCCACCGCGGTGCTCGCCCGTGTCCTGCCCCGGATGTACTCGGGTGAGCCGTTCCCTCGCCAGGAACTGCTGGAGTCGTGGATCGCGGGCGTCGGCGACGTGCACCGGGCCGACCCCGCCCTGGTGTGGCTGGAGAACACCTTCTCGGGGCAGGTGCTGCCCCTCGCCGAGCAGCGCCGGGTGACGGACTTCGCGCACGCGCACGGCCTCCGGGCCCACCTGGACGGGGCCCGGCTCTGGAACGCCGCCGTCCACCTTGGGGTCTCCCCCGCCGAGGTGGCCGCCGGATTCGACTCCGTGTCCGTCTGCTTCTCCAAGGGCCTGGGCGCCCCGGTGGGCTCGGCACTGGTCGGTGACACCGACACGGTCCGGCGAGCCCGACGCGGTCGCAAGCTGCTGGGCGCGGGCATGCGTCAGGCAGGGATCATCGCGGCCGGCGCCCTGCACGCGCTGCGCCACCACCGGGAGCGGCTGGTCGAGGACCACGAGCGCGCGGCCCGGCTCGCCGAGCGGCTGGAGGGCCTGCCGGGGGTGTCGGTCGAGGCCCGGACCAACATGGTGCTGCTGACCACCCCGGAGGGTCGGGCCGGACGGTACCTGGAGGCCATCGCCGCCGAGGGGGTCCGGGCGATCGGCGGGGGTGCCCGCGTGCGGCTGGTGCTGCGCCAGGAGATCACCGACAGCGACGTCGAGGACGCGGCGAAGGCGATCACCCGGGCGGCCGCGTCGGTCTGATGTGGACGACCGCAGGTCAGCGCGGTGCCGCGTCGGTAGACTTGGCCGATCACGTGCGAACCCGGGGCGCCCACAGGTGTTGCGCATCACATCGCGTAGTAGCATCGGGCGTATGACATTGTCGTACTAGAGAGTGGTAGCACCGCAATGCCGGGAAGAATCCAGTCCATCGAACGCGCCGCCGCCATCCTCCGGCTCCTGGCCAGTGGCGCCCGCGGACTGAGTCTGGCCGAGGTCTCCCGCTCCCTGGAACTGCCCAAGGGCACCGCCCTGGGCATCCTGCGCACCCTCCAGCACGTGGGGTTCGTGGAGCAGGACCCGGAGTCGGGCCGCTACCGCCTGGGCGGCGGGATGCTCAGCCTGGGCACCCGCTACCTGGACGGGAACGAACTCCGCACCCGCGCCCTGAACTGGGCCGACACCCTGGCCTCGCGCAGCGGTGAGAGCGTGCGGATCGGCACCCTGCACAAGCACCAGGTCCTGGTGGTCCACCACGTCTTCCGCCCGGACTCCTCCCGGCAGACCCTGGACGTGGGCACCCTGCTGCCGCTGCACTCGAGCGCGCTCGGCAAGGTCCTGATGGCCTTCGACCCCCTGGCCGTGCCCGAGGAGGTCTCCGCCGTGGAGACCGACTCCCCCGTCGAGCTGACCGCCTTCACCCGCCACACCGTGACGTCGATGGCGACGCTGGAGGCCCAGCTGTCGGAGATCCGCGACAACGGCTGGGGCTGGGAGGCCGAGGAGCTGGTGGACGGCGAGGTGTCCATCGCCGCGCCCATCCGCGACCGCCGGGGGGTGACCGTCGGCGCCATCGGGGTTCGGGGCGCCGTCGAGCGCCTGCGCGGTGAGGACGGTAAACCCGACATGGAACAGGTCTCCTACGTGCGCGACGCCGCCCGGGCCATCTCCCGTGAGTTGGGCGTCACACCCTACTGAGCCGGGCCTCACGCTCTGACCCCGGGCTTCGCGCCCGATCCCCTCCGCCCGCGTGCCGCCGGGCCCCCGCCTGCCTTCACACGCCTTCCCACGCCCCGCCGGGCAACGGCGGGGCCAATGGCGTTCACCGCTTCGCCCCACTTTGGGTCAGGGCCCGGAGTGGTGCTTTCCGCGTCCGCGCCCGTCCTGAGACAGTGTCCGCGCGACCGCGTGATCCACGCAACACGATTGCGTCACACGGCCTTGACATGGGAAGGAAAAACGGTTGAAACTATCGCCTATTCATACGTCAATGTCGTACATCGTTCGGTGAGCACCGCCGATCACACCGATTCCCACCCCAATCCAGAGCCGTCCACCTGAAGGCGAGCACCGATGAGTCAGCAGTACGTCGCCGCGATCGACCAGGGCACCACGTCGAGTCGCTGCATCCTCTTCGACCGGGACGGACGCATCGTCTCGGTCGACCAACGAGAGCACCGACAGATCTTCCCGAAGCCCGGTTGGGTGGAGCACGACGCGCTGGAGATCTGGACCAACGTCGAGGCCGTGGTCCAGGAGTCCCTTCGCAAGAGCGACATCACGCCCGACCAGATCGCCGCCATCGGCATCACCAACCAGCGTGAGACCACCCTGCTCTGGGACCGGGAGACCGGCGAACCGGTCTACAACGCCATCGTCTGGCAGGACACCCGCACCGACGACATCGTGCGCGAGCTCGGCGCCGACGGCGGCCAGGACCGCTTCCGCCCCAAGTGCGGCCTCCCCCTCGCCACCTACTTCTCCGGCCCCAAGATCCGATGGCTGCTGGACAACGTGGACGGTGTCCGGGAGCGCGCCGAGCGCGGCGAACTGCTGTTCGGAACCATGGACACCTGGCTCATCTGGAAGCTGACCGGACGCCACGTCACGGACGTCACCAACGCCAGCCGCACCATGCTGATGAACCTGGCCACCCTCGACTGGGACCCCGAGGTCCTGGAGGCCATGGAGATCCCGGCCAGCCTGCTGCCGGAGATCCGCTCCTCCTCGGAGGTCTACGGCGAGTCCACCGGCTACCTGGCGGGCACCCCCGTGGCCTCCTCGCTGGGCGACCAGCACGCCGCCCTGTTCGGGCAGACCTGCTTCGACCCGGGTGACGTCAAGGGCACCTACGGCACCGGCACGTTCCTGGTGATGAACACCGGCACCGAGCCCGTGACCTCGAACAACGGCCTGCTCACCACCCTGGGCTACAAGATCGGCGACGCACCCGCCGTGTACGCCCTCGAGGGCTCCATCGCGGTCACCGGCTCCCTGGTGCAGTGGCTCCGCGACAGCCTGGGCCTGATCTCCTCCGCGCCCGAGATCGAGACGCTCGCGCGGACCGTCGACGACAACGGCGGCTGCTACATCGTCCCGGCCTTCTCCGGCCTGTTCGCCCCGCACTGGCGCAGCGACGCCCGGGGCGTGATCGCCGGTCTGACCGGCTACGTGAACAAGGGCCACATCGCCCGCGCGGTCCTGGAGGCCTCGGCCTGGCAGACCCGCGAGGTCGTCGACGCCATGAACGCCGACTCCCAGATCGACCTCACCACGCTGAAGGTCGACGGCGGCATGACCGCGGACAACCTGCTCATGCAGATCCTCTCCGACGTGCTCGACGCCGAGGTCGTGCGGCCGATGGTCGCCGAGACCACCTGTCTGGGCGCGGCGTACGCCGCCGGGCTGGCGGTCGGATACTGGCCCGACATCGAGACCCTGCGCGCCAACTGGCACAAGGCCGCCGAGTGGAACCCCCGGATGGAGCCCGCGGTCCGGGACCGCGAGTACCACAACTGGAACAAGGCCGTGCAGCGCACCCTGGACTGGGTGGAGCACGAGGACGCCAAGTAGCACCGGGTCGGCGGGGAACGGGTCGGTCACGCGAGCGACCCGCCCCGGGTGACCGACCCTCGCGACGACCGCGTTCCCGGGACGCCCCCGTCACCAGGGGCCCGCGGCGCGGACCCCGGACACCGGGAGGTGTCCGGCCCATCCATCTCGGCTGCCCCGTCACGGGGCGGAGGTCTCCATGGAAAACATGTCGGTGTACCTGGCGGAGTTCGTCGGTACGGCCATCCTGATCCTGCTCGGCGGCGGTGTCGTCGCCGGCGTCTCACTAGCCCGTTCCAAGGCCCTCGCAGCGGGCTGGATCGTGGTGACGTTCGGCTGGGGTATGGCGGTCGCGATGGCGGTCTACGTCGTCGGCGCCGTCTCCGGCGGCCACATCAACCCGGCCGTCACGCTCGGTCTGGCCAGTATCGGCGAGTTCGAGTGGGCGCTGGTTCCCGGCTACATCATCTCCCAGCTACTGGGTGCCATCGTCGGTGCCTGCCTGGTCTTCCTGGCCTACTTCGCGCACTGGAGGATCACCGACGACCCCGAGGCCAAGCTCGGCGTCTTCAGCACCGCGCCCGGGGTGCGCAACCCGGTCGCCAACCTCACCACGGAGATCATCGGTACCGCGATGCTGGTGCTGGGCGTCCTCGGAATCGGCGGCAACGAGGGGTCGGTCACCAAGGGCGACGCCGACCTGTCCGCCCTGTTCGCGCACGGACTGGCTCCGCTGCTGGTCGGTCTGCTGGTGCTGGCGATCGGCCTGTCGCTCGGTGGCCCGACCGGGTACGCCATCAACCCGGCCCGTGACCTCGGTCCCCGTATCGCGCACGCGCTCCTGCCCATCCCGGGCAAGGGCTCGTCCGACTGGGGGTACGCCTGGATCCCGGTGGTCGGCCCCCTCGTCGGTGGTGTGATCGGTGCCTGGATCTGGCACCTGACCGGCTTCGGTGCCTGAACCGGGGTCACACCAGCGCTCGTTGGGGGCGCCCGGCCACGGCCGGGCGCCCTCCGGCGTTCACGGGACCCTCACGGGCCCAGGTGGAACTCCTCCAGGTAGTCGAGGGTCTCCCCGGGCCGCAGCGCCACCAGTCTGAGGTGGTTGACCAACTGCTGGTAGCGGGCGACCTCGTCGGGCTCCTCCAGGTAGATGCCGTCCGTGGCGGTCTCCAGGTAGACCACCGTGGGGTCGATGGCGTGGGGGAACTCCAGGATCACGCAGGACCCCCCGGCTCCGGGGTTGAGCTTGGCGGCCCGGGTCATCTGCACGGTGACGTTGGGCCGCTGGGCCATCTCCAGGATGTGTTTGACCTGGGCCCGACGGACCTCGGGGTGGTCGTGCAGGCGCAGCAGGGCGCCCTCGTCGAAGATCGCGCACAGCTCGGGAGGGTCCTGGTCCTCCAGGATGCGCTGGCGGGTCATCCGGGCGTCGATGTCCCGGCGGATCTCCTGGGGATTGGCCAGGCACGCCTGGGCGGCGACCCTCATGTACTCCGGGACCTGGAGGAGCCCCGGGATCACGACGGGCTGCCAGGACGTGATGCGCCTCGCCTCGGTCTCGAATCCGACGAACCGGGCCGCGAGCACGTCGCGGTACCGGGACCACCAGCCGCGTTCGAGGGACTGTCGGCACAGGTCGAGGATCTCGTCGAACTCTCTGCCCCGGGGGACCTCACAGGCGTCCAGGATCGCCCTGATCTCCGGAACGCTGGGGCGTTTCTTGACCCCGGACTCGATGTTGGAGTAGGTGGACTTGGAAAGGCCAGCGGCCGCCGCGGCCTCTTCGCTGGTCTTGCGGGCGGCGAGCCGCACCCGCCGCAGTTCGGCGGAGAGCCGGCGCCGCCGGATCGTGGGTGAGTACCTAGTGGCCATGATGTCGTTCATCGTAGGACCGGAGATGCCTCCCAAGCGGGACAATCCGGGGAACTCGAAGTCCAGACACGCATCTCGATTGCGGAATCAGGAAATCAGGTTCCTTGGCTCTGGATTCCAGACTTCCAGGGGGACGAACTTCGCCAATCACGCCTTGGCGCTACATGTCCGGCAGCGGACCGCGCCGCTGGATCGCGCATCGGGTGTCTGGTCCGACTCTCCCCGGACCGGTTCGACAATGCCGAACCACAGTGGACAGCCAGCGACCACTCGACACCCCAGGGTCACACCAACCCCAAAAGGTCCCAGTCCAGCCCTACCCATCCAGCCTCGATGCCCGTAACCGTGGCGCCGATCCGCTGGATCGTTCGGCATTGTCGTATTATGTGTACGACACCCACCTGAAACGTGGAGCCCGTTCAGGTACGTGCGGTAACGCCCCCCTCCCCAACGGACGGAGCACCAGCCATGACCGCCAGCGCACACCGCAGTGACGCCCGAACCCACCGAGCGCGCACGCGCGAGGAACTCACTCGGGGCACCTTCGACCTCCTCGTCATCGGCGGCGGAATCCTCGGCACCTCCGTCGCCTGGACCGCCACCCAGGCGGGCCTGCGCGTGGCCATGGTGGACGCGGGCGACTTCGCCGGGGCCACCTCCAGCGCCTCGTCCAAGCTCGTGCACGGCGGCCTGCGCTACCTTCAGACCGGCAACGTGCGCCTGGTCGCGGAGAACCACAAGGAACGGCGTTCCCTCGCCTCCGACGTGGCTCCGCACCTCGTCAACCACCGGCCCTTCCTCGTCCCCGTCTACTCGGGGGGACCGCACGGTGCCGCCAAGATGGGCGCGGGCGTCTTCCTCTACTCCGCGCTCTCCGCATTCGGCGACGGCATGGGCCGCCTGCTCTCCCCGCTCCAGGCCAAGCGACTGGCGCCGGGGCTGCGCACCGAGGGGCTCAAGTCGGTGGCCGCCTACAGCGACCACCAGATGAACGACAGCCGCATGGCGGTCATGACCGTGCGGGCCGCCGTGGACGCCGGGGCCGTGGTGCTCAACCACGCCGAGGTCCGGGGGCTGCGGACCACCCGCGGCCGGGTGACCGGCGCCGACCTGCACGACCGGGTGAACGGGGACGACTTCGGGATCGACGCGCGCCTGGTCCTCAACGCCACCGGCCCCTGGGTGGACCACCTGCGCCGGATGGAGGACGCCGCAGCGGCGCCGAGTGTGCGGCTCTCCAAGGGTGCCCACCTGGTGCTGAGTACCCCCGACCCGTGGAAGGCCGCGCTCACCATCCCGGTGGACAAGTACCGCGTGTCGTTCGCCATCCCCTGGGAGGGGCACCTGCTCCTGGGAACCACCGACGAGTCCTACGAGGACGACCCGGCCGAGGTCGGCGTGGTCCCCTCCGACGTCGACCAGATCCTCGGGGAGGCCGCGCTGGGTATCGACGCCTCCTACCTCGACCGCGACCGCATGACCTACTCGTTCGCGGGGCTGCGCGTGCTGCCCGGCGGCCCCGGGGACACCAGCTCCGCCAAGCGGGAGACCGTGGTCACCCAGGGGCGAGGCGGCATGCTCTCAGTGGCCGGGGGCAAGTGGACGACCTACCGGCACATCGGCCGGACCGTCCTGGAGGAGCTGCGCAAGGTGTCGGCGGTGCCGCTGGCCGAGGACATGGCCGACCCGCTGCGGACCGTGCCGCTGCCCGGTCTGGCCAGCCCCGACGCGGTCGCCCAGCGCCTGATCATCGACCGCGATCCGGGTGCCCGCCTCGACCCGTTGGTGGCTCGGCACCTGGCGTCGCACTACGGAAGTCTGGCGCTGGACATCGCCGGTCTGGTGCGCGACCAGCCGGAGCTGGGCGAGCGCATCCACCCGGACGGGCCGGACGTCTGGGCGCAGGTCGTGTTCGCCCGCGACCGCGAGTGGGCCGTGACCGTCGACGACGCGCTGCGCCGCCGGACCACGGTCACCGTGCGGGGCCTGGACACCCCCGAGGTGCGGGAGCGCACCCGCGCCGTCCTGGAGGCCTGAGCCCCGGCAGGAGGGCCACGAGCCCTTCGGGAGGACTCCTCTCACACACACCGGGACCCCGGGGCCGTCAATGACGGCCCCGGGGTCCCTCACGTGCGCCCGGGCTGACCCTCGGGGCTCACTCCGGAACCGCCACCGGCCTCGCGGCGACGGGTCCCGGACACGCGAACGCCCCCGGAGAGACGAACTCTCCGGGGGCGTTCAGCGACGTTCACGCCCACAAGGGGCGACATCGCTACGTCTATGCGGTCTTAGATCGCGACGACGTTCTCGGCCTGCGGGCCGCGGGTGCCAGCGACGATCTCGAACTCCACGCGCTGGTTCTCCTCCAGGTTACGGAAGCCCGAACCCTGGATGGCGCTGTAGTGAACGAAGGCGTCGGGGCCACCGTCGTCGGGGGAGATGAAGCCGAAGCCCTTCTCGCCGTTGAACCACTTCACAGTTCCCTGAGCCATGTTTTCTCCTTCAGCTCGGTGTACACGGACGCATACTCACACGCCCGAAAATTGCCGCGAGCCGACTCCAAGAGAAACCGCCCGCCGGTCACAAACTCCGCGGGCAAGACACCAACTGCGAAATTCAACGACTAACAATCTTCTTCGAAGGTACCACAGTCACGTCGGGTGGCGAGGGGTTTCGATGTGGCAACCCGCACGGCCCGTCGAGGAATACCGACGGGCCGTGCGGGGAACGCGTGTGAACCCTGTGGTGTCCACCGGAGTGTCACACCCGCATCACCCAGGGGTCACGAGCGTGTCGTTGACGCACCTCAGCACAGGTGGCCGCGTCACGGCCCCCGGATCGAGAGCCGCACCGCCCAGCACGGTGAAGGTGTGCGACTCGTCGGGCAGCAGTGTCACCAGAGCGCTGTCCGCGCTCACTCCCGGATCGAGTCTGTCGACGTTCAGGACCAGATCCCGCAAGAGCACGCGAGCATGGACCGTCACCCGCAAATCGGAACCGTCCACCCGTGTTTCCACATCGAATTCCGGCTTTCGGTACTCCAGGTCGAGATCGCGGGAGAAGAACCACCACGCCCGCTCTCCCACGCCGTCGACGGTGAGCACCTCGCGGGCGGGCTCTCCCGGCTCGGCGAGCCCCGAGGGCACCGGTACGCGCAGCGCACCGCGCGGCTCCACCCGCACCTCGTGCGCGGAGGCCGCCAGGGCCCTCCCGGTGGCGGTGTCCCGCCGGGCGAGGGTCACCTCGGTGGTCCACTCCTCGTCGGTGTCGTTGCCGAGGACCACCACCAGCCCCTCCGGGGTGGGCTGGACCGTCGCCACCCGGTCCGCGTACACGCGCCGCAACGCGTACCACAGGGGCTTGCGACGCCCCGCGCCGTCCACCGCCGCCCACGACGTGACCGGCCAGCAGTCGTTGATCTGCCACATCACCGTGCCGGTGCAGTACGGCCAGGTGGACCGGAAGTGCTCGATCCCCACGGTGAGGGCGCGCGCCTGGTTGACCTGCGTGAGGTAGTGCCAGTCGTCGTACTCCCACTCCCGGTCCCCGAAGTGCGCGGCGAGCCCACGCGCGAGCTTGCCGTTGCCGTCCTCGGCCTTCTGGTGGTGCAGCACACCCGGGGAGGTCTGGGTGAGCGGGTCGTCGGTGACCGCGCCCCGCAGCGTGGCGTGCGCGGGCGGCGCCTGGTAGCCGAACTCGGCGGCGAACCGGGGACGGTGGTCGCGGTAGACCGTGTAGTCCTCCTGGTTCCACACGTCCCACAGGTGCATGGTGCCGTGCTCGGGCGCGTTGGGGTGGACCCCCTCACCCTCGGAGTAGGGGCTGCCCGGCCAGTAGGGGCGCGTGGGGTCGAGTTCGGCCACCACGCGGGGCAGCACGTCCAGGTAGTACCCGGCGCCCCACGCACGGCCGTCCAACCGTTCCTTCCACCCCCAGTCCTCGTGGCCCCAGATGTTCTCGTTGTTGCCGCACCACACCGCCAGGCTGGCGTGCGGGGCCAGCCGAACGACCGCCTCGCGCGCCTCCGCCTCGACCTCGGAGGCCAGCGGCTCGTCCTCGGGGTAGGCGGCGCAGGCGAAGAGGAAGTCCTGCCAGACGAGGATCCCGCGCTCCGAGCAGAGCTCGTAGAAGTCCTCGGACTCGTACATCCCGCCGCCCCACACACGCAGCAGGTTGATCCCGGCGTCGCGGGCCTGCTCGATCCGCTCCCGGTAGCGGTCCCGGCCGATCCGGCTCGGGAAGGCGTCGTCGGGGATCCAGTTGGCTCCCCTGACCAACACGTCACGGCCGTTGACCTGGACGGCGAAGCCCGTTCCCTCGTGGTCGGGCTCACTGCGCACGGCCACGTTCCGGAAGCCGATCCGGCGCTGCCACGTGTCGAGCAGGGGGGTGCGCGGCCCGGCCCCGGAGAGCTCCACCACGAGGTCGTGCAGGGGCTGGTCGCCGTGGCCGCGCGGCCACCAGAGCGCGGGGGCGGTCACCACGAGGTCCAGGACCGCCTCCGTCCGCCCCGGCCCGAGCGTGACGGCCGTGGTGGCGCCGCCGACCGTCGCCGTGAGGGTGAGGGGAAGGTCGGCGCCGGGCCCGGTGCGCTCCACCTCCACGTGTGCGCTGACCCGCCCCAGCGAGGCGTCCTCGGAGACCGAGACCAGGGGCCGCACCGAGGCCAGCCGCGCGGTGGACCACGCGTGCAGCCGGATCGGCCGCCAGATCCCGGAGGTGACCACGGTCGGGCCCCAGTCCCAGCCGAAGTTGCAGGCCATCTTGCGGATGTACTGGTAGGGCTCGTCGTAGGCGCCCGGAAGAGCGCCCATGCGCTCCCGGTTGCCCTCGGCGTACCGGTAGGGGGAGGCGAACACCACGTCCAGGGCGGGGGCCGGGCCGCCCTCGGCCAGCGCCCCGGTGACGTCGAAGCGGTACGAGCGGTGCATGTTGGCGGTCCGCCCGACCTCCCGGCCGCCCACCCGGACCTCGGCGACGGTGTCCAGCCCCTCGCAGACCAGGTCCACGCGTTCGGCGGCCCCCACCGACGGGTCCAGGCCCTCCAGGGTGCGCGTGTACCTCCAGTCCGTCCGGCCGATCCAGCCCAGCCCGTCCTCGTTGTCGTCGAGGTAGGGGTCCTCGATCAGGCCCCGGTCGAGGAGGTCCGTGTGGACACAGCCCGGCACGGTGGCCGGGACCCCTCCCAACGCGGCGGCCGGGTCCGGCACGGAGCCCTCGTGGGGCACCGCCGTCAGGGTCCAGCCCTCGCACAGGTCGAACCAGGAGGTCATACGCGCTCCCTCTCACTACTGCCTGGGTACCGCTTCGGTACCGCGGTGTTCGGTCCGGGGCGGGCCCGGCGAGGGCCCGGCCCCGGGGTCAGTTCTGGTCGATGCCGACGAAGTGCCCCTCCTCGACCTCCACCAACGGCGCGGAGTCGTCGCCGTCCGCGACGGTGGGCAGCTCGACGTCCTCGGGCGGGTTCGCGGCCAGCTCCGCGTCCACCTCCGCCCAGGTGCGGTGCAGCTGCGGCACACACGAGAGCAGGTGGCGGCTGTAGGGGTGCAGGGGGTTCTCGAACACCCTGCGGGTGGGGCCCAACTCGGCGATGGCCCCCTTGCGCAGGATCACCGACCGGTCGCTGACGTAGTTGCCCAGGGACAGGTCGTGGGTGACGAACAGGACACCCAGCCCCCGCTCCTTGAGGTCGCCCAACAGGTTGAGCACGTCGATCCGCGTGGAGGCGTCCAGCATGCTGATCACCTCGTCCGCGACCAGCAGCCGCAGGTCGAGCAGGAGCGCCCGCGCGATGAGCAGGCGTTGCAGCTGCCCGCCGCTGAGCTGGTGCGGGTACTTGTCCAGCACGTTCTCGGGGTCGAGGCGAACAGTGCCCACCACGTCCAGGACCCGGTCCCGCCAGTCGGCGTCCGAGACCTCCGGGAAGTAGGAGGAGCGGATCATCTCGAAGACGCGGTCGGCCTTGAAGATGGGGTTGAAGGAGCTGAAGGGGTCCTGGAAGACCCCCTGCACCCGGCGGTAGTACTCCTTCCGGGCCGCGAACCCGCGCAGCCGCGACACGTCACGGCCCTCGAAGCGGATGCTGCCGGAGCTCACCCCGGTCAGGCCCAGCACCATCTTCCCGATCGTGCTCTTGCCGCTGCCGCTCTCCCCGATCAGCGAGACGACCTCGCCGGGTTCGACGGTGAGGTTGACGTCCCGGACCGCGCGCAGCTTCGCGCCGCCGAACGCACCCACCCGGTACACCTTGTGCACATGGCTCAGTTCCAGCACGGCGCTACCTCCCCGTCTTCCAGCAGGCGGCCCAGTGGCCGGGCTCGATCTCCACCAGCGGCGGGACCTCGGAGCACTCCTCCGAGGCCATGGGACAGCGCTCCCGGAACCGGCAGCCCGAGGGCGGTCGCAACAGCCCCGGCGGCGTGCCGGGGATGCCCTCCAGGCGGGTTCCCTCGGTGGTCGTGCCCACTTCGGGCAGCGCCCCGATGAGCATCCGCGTGTAGGGGTGCTTCGGGTCGTTGATGATGGTCGCGGCCGGGCCCTTCTCCGCGATCCGGCCCGCGTACATCACCATGACGGAGTCGGCCATCTGGTAGACGAGCGAGATGTCGTGGGTCACGAAGATCATGCTCTTGACGTAGCCGCGGTCGCGGAACTCCACCATGGACTCGACCACCGAACGCTGGGTGGACACGTCCAGGGCCGAGGTCGCCTCGTCCGCGATGAGCAGGGACGGGTTGAGCAGGGTGGCCATGACCATGACCACCCGCTGCTTCATCCCGCCGGACAGCTCGATCGGGAACCGGTCGAGCACGTCGGGGTCGAGCCCCACCAGCTCCAGACGGCGCCGCAGCTCCTCGGCGACGCTGGCCGGACGCACGCCGCGTGCGCGCAGCAGCTCGTTGATCATCCGCCCGATCTTGCGGGTCGGGTTGAGGGCGCTCATGGCGTACTGCGGGACGAGCGAGATCTCGTGGTACCGGAACGGGTTCATCGCGCGGTCGTCCGCGATGGGGACGTCCTTCCCGTCCAGCTCGATCGTGCCGTCCACGTGCCGCATCCGGCCGTCCAGCCGGATCAGGCTCTTGCCGAGGGTGGTCTTGCCGCAGCCGGACTCCCCGGCCAGGCCCATGATCTCCCCGTCCGCGAGGTCGAAGCTCACCCCGTCGAGGGCGTGGACGTCCCCGCGCAGGGTCTGGTAGTAGACCTTCAGGTCCTTGACGCGCAGGGTCATCACAGCTCCCGCAGCTTGGGGTTGAAGACCTCGTCCAACCCGACGTTGAGGATGTACATCGAACCGACCAGGAGGGTGATCCCGGCACCCGGCGGAACGAACCACCACCACATGCCGAGCTGGAGGGCGCTCCACCCTCCGGCGTTCTCCAGCATCAGTCCGAGGGAGACGCCGCCCGCCGGGCCCAGGCCGATGAAGTCGAGCCCGGCCGCGATGAGGATGGCCCCGCCGAACAGCAGGATGAACGACATCACCAGGTACGAGCTCATGTTGGGGGCGATCTCGCTGGTGATGATCCGCCAGGTGCGCCGTCCGCTGAGCCGGGCCAGGTCCACGTAGTCGCGGGTGGCCAGGGTCAGGGCCTGGGAGCGGACCGCGCGGGCCGCCCACGGCCACGACGTCAGTCCGATGAACAGCGCCTGGACGACCAGTCCGCGCACGTCGAGGTAGGCGACGGCGACGATCAGCACGACCATGCCGGGCAGGACCAGCACGACGTTGGTGAGCATGTTGAGGATCTCGTCGACGACCCCGCCCTTGTACCCGGCCACGAACCCGACGGTGGTGCCGACGATGAACGCGATGCCGCCACCGAGCAGGCCGGTGAGGAACGTGGAGCGCAGGCCGTAGACGAACTGGGCCCAGATGTCCTGGCCGAACGTGGTGGTGCCCAGCCAGTACTCGGAACTGGGCGGCTGGCTCTGCGGGCCGACGTAGACGTTGGGACCGTGGTCGATGAACAGGGGGCCGATGAGCCCGATCGCCAGGAGGGTGAGCACGATGCCCGAGCCGATGAGCAGCTTGGGGTTGCGGCGGGCGAAGTGCAGGGTCTCGGACACCCTGCGTTCGCCGGACGCGTCGGGGGCGCCTCCGGTGTCGGTGGCCCCGGGTGCCCCGGGGATGTTGCTCATGACGCGCCTCCCGTCATCTGGACGCGCGTACGCGGGTCGACCAGGACGTAGATGATGTCGATGATGAAGTTGGCGATCAGCACGCCGACGACCACGAACAGGAAGATCCCCTGGAGCAGGAAGAAGTCGCGGTTGTTCAGCGAGTTGAGGATCAGCGTCCCCAGGCCGGGGTAGTTGAAGACGATCTCCGTGAGCAGCGCCCCGGCGATCAGCGTGCCCAGCTGGACGGCGAGTCCGGTGATCTGCGGCAGCATCGCGTTGCGGAACGCGTAGCGGCGGATCAGGCGGCGGGGGGCGCCCAGTGCCTGGAGGTAGTTCGAGTAGTCCGCCTCCAGCTCGTAGATGATCATGTTGCGCATGCCGATCGCCCAGCCGCCCAGGGCCACGACGAACATGGACAGGAACGGCAGGAACCAGTGGGAGATCAGGTTCGAGATGAACGTCCACGACCATGAGGGCGTGAGCGCGAAGCTGTACCCGCCCGCGGTCGGGAAGAAGCCGCCGACCACCGACAGCGAGTAGGCCAGCAGCATCGCGATCCACATGTAGGGCATCGCGGTGAGGATGTAGCCGATCGGCAGGACGGTGTTGTCCAGGATCTTGCTCCGGGCCGCGAAGGCGCCGAAGCGGTTGCCGATGATCCAGCTGAGGATGATGGCGGGGAGCAGCAGGGCCAGGGTGAAGGGCACGTGCCGCAGGATGACGTCGGTGACGGGCTCCGGGTAGAGCCACACGCTGAGCCCGAGGTCACCGCGGAAGAGCCCGGCCCAGAAGCTGAAGTACTGCTGGTGGAGCGGGGTGTCGAGGCCGAAGACCTCGTTGTAGTAGGCGGTCATCCGCTCCAGGGCCTCCGGGTCGGAGACCGAGGCCCTGCTGAGCATGCTCCGGACGGGGTCGCCCGGCATGAAGCGCGGGATCATCCAGTTGATGGTGACCGCCACGACGAAGGTGATGCCGTAGATGCCGATCTTTCGGCCCATGTAGCGCCACACGGGTGTCCTCCAGGTGTGGGAGCGCGGGTGGTGGGACGCTCCCGCGCGGGGAGCGTCCCACGTGTGCGCTATTCGGCCAGTTCGATCTCGGCGAGGGTGTAGATCGCGCCCATCTGGTACATGTTGTTCCACATGGTGGCGAAGTTGTCGGGGGTTCCCTCGTCCTCACTGGGCCAGTTGGTCCACACCTGGTTGCTGGCCTGGGACCACATGCCGTTGTACCAGAGCGGGATGATCGGCAGGTCGTCCAGGAAGATGCCCTGGAGGTCGGAGGTGATCGCGGCCATGCCCTCGACGTCCTCGGCGGGAGTCGCGGCCAGCTGTTCGGTCAGCTCCCAGGCCTCCTCGTTCTCGTACCGGGCGTAGTTGGCCGTGGTCTGCTGGTCGCGGATCGGCAGCTGGAAGATGAAGTCGTAGTACGTCCAGGGCGTGTTGCTGATGCTCCGGTCGTTGTTGATCATCAGGTCGAACTCCGCCTGACGGAAGTTCTCGATGAGCAGTTCGTGCTCGGGGAAGGCGGGTTCGACCTTGATCCCGACCTCCTGGGCGTTCTCGGCGATGACGTTGGCCGCCTCCATCCAGTCGCTCCAGCCCGAGGGGACCTCCAACGACAGGGTGATGGGTTCGCCGTCCGGGGTCTCGACGAAGCCGTCACCGTCCTCGTCCAGGTAACCGGCCTCCTCGAGGATGGCCACGGCCTCGTCGGAGTCGTAGGTGTAACCCTCGTCCGCGACCAGTTCGTGGTCGATGTACTCCTCCCACTGGGGGAGAAGGCCGGTGGGGTCGGCCGCCTCGACGAGGTTGGTGTAGGGGCCCTCGACGATCTGGCTGGTGTCGACGGCGTGGGCCAGCGCCCGTCGGAACTCGGGGTCTCCGAGGGCCGGGTGCTCGTGGTTGGGGACGAGCCAGGCGGTGTTCGCGGACTGCATGTAGGGCGGGCCCGCGAAGTAGCTGGTGATGTTGTTGTCGTTGCTGATGACCTGGTCGATGCCGGGGAGGAAGTTGTTGGAGAGGTCGACCTCGTGGTTGTTCAGCATGTTCATCGTGACGTCGTTGGACGCGTTGACGATGTCCACGATGTAGGTCGGCTTCATCTCCAGGTCGAGGGCCGCGGTGCCCCACCAGTCGTCGTTGCGCCGCCAGACCATGCGGTCATCCGCGTGGTTCTCGTAGACGTAGGCACCGGTGCCGACCGGGTCGCGGTTGGGGTCGTCGTTGACCTGTTCCTGGCTCTTGTCGGCCCAGAGGTGGTCGGGGACGATGGCACGGTTGGCCACCCAGTTCATCCACTCCTGCGGGCGCGGCTCGGAGAAGGTGAGGGTCACCTCGCGCTCACCGGTGGCCTCGGCGCTCTCGAGGTAGTCCCAGACGTTGCTGTAGTGGATGTCGAAGTGCCCGAGCTCCAGAGTGGTGACCACGTCCTGGGCGACCAGGGGCTCACCGTCGGTCCACTCGACCCCGTCGCGGAGGGTGATGACGTGGGTGTTCTCGTCCGGCCACTCATCGCTCTCGGCGAGCCAGGGCGAGTACTCGCCCTCGCTGGGATCGAAGACGAAGAGGGGCTCGTAGACCAGACCCACGGTTCCGACCGCGTAGTTGCCCTCCATGATCGGGTTCCAGTTGGTGGGGGGACCCCAGGCCGTGCCTGTGGTGTACAGCGTCTCGTTCCGGGGGTAGCCCCCGGAATCGCCCCCTGCGCCCTCGCCCGAGCACGCGCTGGCCACCAGCACCAGCGCCGCCAGAGCGGCGGGAAGCCTCAGAGATCTCATCTCGACTCCTCCTTCCACCCGGTCGGCCCTTCGTATGGGGGGAAGCCGATCCTGACTAGAAAGGCTGGGAGCGCTCCCAAGAGAGGGAGCGAAGGACCGTTGCTGAACCGGGTAAGTGACGTTAACAACAACATGGACCGGCGAACCCCGTCAATCCCCGTCACTTTGGTGTTATCCGCTTGTAACAGCGGATTCGGGGTCCCCCACCAGCACCCCCGTGCTCCCACGGGGGTGCAGCTCCCCCACCGGGGTCTCCTCGCTCTCCACTCGCTCCTGGTCCAGGACCCGGCTGAGCATCCCGGCGACCTGGCGTCCGTGACCCACCACGTCCCGGCTGATCGCCGTCAGTGAGGGCCGCACCAGGCGGCAGAGCGCGGAGTCGTCCCACGCCACGATCGACAGTTGGCCGGGCACGTCCACGCCCATCTCCGCCGCCACTCCGAGCCCCGCCACCGCCATCAGGTCGTTGTCGTAGACCAGCGCGGAGGGCCGGTTCGCGGAGGCCAGCAGGCGCCGGGTGGTCCGGGTCCCGGACTCCCCCGTGTAGTCGGCGTTCACCGAGTACGCCCCGGACAGCCCCGCCCCGGCCGCGGCCTCCTCGAAGGCGGCGCCGCGCACCTGGGTGTGCACCAGCTCCTCCGGCCCCGCGATCCTGGCGACGCGCCGGTGCCCGAGCGCCGCGAGGTAGTGGACCACCTCCCGGACCGGGGCGCCGTCGTCGGTGTACACGCAGGGCAGTCCGCCCACGCCGTCCGGTCCGCCCAGGACCACGGCGGGCAGGCCCAGGGAGCGGACCACCGCCGGCCGGGGGTCGTCCGCGCGCAGATCCACCATCACCACCCCGTCCACCCGGCGCTCCGAGGCCCACCGCCGGTACACCTCCAGCTCCGCCCCGGCGTCGTCGGTGACCTGGAGCAGGAGGTCCACCCCGGCCGAGGCCAGCTCCGTCTCGATACCGGAGACCAGCTGCATGAAGAACGGTTCGATGCCGAGCGAGCGGGCCGGCCGGTCCACGACCAGCCCGACCGCGCCGACCCGGCCGCCCGGGGACAGTGCCCGGGCCGCCTTGCTGGGAGCCCACCCCAGGTCGTGGGCGATGTCCAGGATGCGCCTCCTGGTCTCCTCGGAGACCCCGGGGCGCCCGTTGAGCGCGTAGGAGACCGCCCCCTTGGACACCCCCGCCGCGCGGGCGATGTCCATGATCGTCGGCCTCCGCATCAGAGCACCCACAGTGTTTCCCTCACGTCCTCTCTCCTCCCGTCACCCGTCCGGGTTCCGGGCTCCGAACACCCGTTTCACTGAACCGGTTAAGCGATCGACACGGGATTGTACCCACGGGAGCGGCGGGCACCCAGGCAATTTCGGGGCGGCGGCGCGGGTCCGGGCGAACCGGAGAGGGAGTGCCCGCGGTTCGGCTACCCCTGGCAGCCGGGGCACCAGTACAGGGTGCGCCCGGACAGCTCGGTGGCGGAGACCGGAGACGAGCACACGCGGCAGGGGTCCCCGGTCCGGTAGCAGACGTAGAGCGTGTCGGGCCGGGGCACCGGGCGCGCGTCGGGATCGGGCCGGTCCTCCGGTCGCGTGGTGATGATGTACCCGTCCCGGACGCCGTCCTCCAGGAGTCCGGTGAGGTCCGCCCAGAGGGCGTCCCAGCGTTCCCGGCTGAGTTCGCGACCGGGGGTCAGGGGGTCGAGCCCGGCGCGGAAGAGGGACTCGGCCCGGTAGATGTTGCCGATGCCCGCGATGACGTCCTGGCGCATGAGGAGCACCGCGAGGCTGCTGCGGGACCGGCTCACCACGCGCCAGGCGCGATCGGGGTCGGCGTCGGCGCGCAGGGGGTCCGGGCCCAGCCGGGCCTGGACGGCGTGCTTGTCGTCCACCGTGACGACCTCGCAGGCCGAGGCGCCGCGCAGGTCCGCCCAGCCCGAGGAGTTGACCAGGCGGACGCGGACGGCGCCCACCGGCTCCGGTGGAACCACGAAGCCGTCCGGGTCGCGGCGCAGGTCGAGGCGCCCGGCGCCCTCGGTTCGGGGGGCGCCCAGGTGGCGTTCGCCGTCGGCGTCCCCGAAGGACCAGGCGCCGTAGAGGCCGAGGTGGACGCGGAGCCATGCGCCGGAGTCGAAGCCCAGGAACAGGTGCTTGCCGTGTGCCTCGCTCTCCGTGAGGACCCTGCCGTCGATCCGGGCCGCGCCCTCGGCGAAGCGCCCCTGGGGGCTGCTGGCCCTCACCGTGCCGCCGCCGAAGGTCTTCTCGAAGTGCGCGGCCAGCCGGTGCAGCGTGTGACCCTCAGGCACCCGTGTCCCCTTCTGTCAGCATGTGTCCGTCGTTCCAGGATAGGGCGCGGGCACTCGCCCCCGACCGGGTGGCGGGAGGAGACGTCAGCAGGCGGACAGGATCTCCTCCACCAGCGTCCGGGGATCGGTGAGACAGCGCCAGGCGGGGACCACCACCACGAGGTCGTCAGTGACCTCGTTGAGCGCGTCTCCCCTGGTGAGCAGGCGACGAAGCGAGGGGCCGTCCGGTTCTCCGTCCAGCAGCAGGACCACGCGCCGTGATCCGTAGCTGACCACGAGGTCGGCGGTCCACCCGTGGAAGCGGCGTCCCGCCTCCACGTCGGTTCCGGCTGTGCGCAGGGCGTCCACCAGGGCGGTACCGGCCGGGGTGGCACCCGGGCCGGAGCGACCCCGGAGGAGGTCGCCGAGGGGGCCGTCACCGCCGGACCAGTGCGCCCGGTCACCCACCACCACGAGGCGTTCGCTGGTCCGGGTGAGCAGTGACGACCACAGGTGGGTCATCTGGCGCACCCGCCGCTCCGCGATGGCCGGGGCCCCGGCGACGAGCATCGGGGAGAGCACGGTGACGTCGGCGGCGGCGGTGTCGGAGTCCATCATGTCGGGCCCGCCCACCCGGACCCGGTGACGCAGGTGGCGTTGGCGCAGAAGCCTGCGGAGCAGCGCCACCTGCGGTTGCAGGGGCGCCACCACCGCGAGGCCGCTGTCCGCGGGCAGCTCCCTGTCGAGCTCGGCCACGACCACGGCCACCCGGTAGGCCTCCTCCCGGTTGACGTAGGAGGACCCCGGAGCCGCCTCGCACTCCCCCGTGACGTCACGCCACTCGAAGGCGGGCCGCCCGGCTCCTCGGGGCGGGCCCTCAACCACGAGCCGTCCTCCGTAGCAGTGCCGGGAGGCGACCGCGGCCAGGTCCTCGGGGGCTCCGTCGTGTTCGTCCAGCCAGAGCGTCGTGGTGGTGGCCGCGCGCACCGCCCGCAGCGCCGAACCCGATCCGTACCGCAGCGCGCGGTCGTCGAGCTGGCCCGCGACCAGCCCGGCGGTGGCCAGGGCCCGCCGCTCCTCCTCGGGTTCCAGCACGCTGGCCGGGCCCGCGTGGGCGGGGTCGCCCGCCACCACCGCGCGGTTGGCCCGGTAGAGCACGGGGAGCAGTTCGCTGACCCGGGTCCGCTCAGCGCCCACCACGACCACCAGGTCGAACATCCCGGCCTCCGAGGGCAGGGCACGGGCCTGGTCGGTGCGGCAGGCCCACACGGGCAGGGCGTCCAGGAGGTTGGCCGGACCGGGCCAGCCGCCGTCGTGGTGCCAGTTGAGCGCCTCCACGCGGTTCTCGATGGAGGTGCGGCCGCGCCGGAGGCGGGGGCCGGTCACCGAAGCCAGGCAGGCCGCGCTGGCACGGCGGTGCTGGACCCACGCGTCGGCCAGCTCCTCGGTGAGTTCGTTCAGGGGCGCACAGCGGGTCCTGCGGTCCACCGCCGCGCGCCACTCGCTCTCCAGGCGGGCCACGGCGCAGAGCTGGTCCAGCCCCTCGGGATCGGTGGCCACACCCAGTTCACGGCGGACGGCGGCGCGGTGCTGGAGTCCGCCCAGACCGCCCGCGGCGGCGCGTTCGGCCCGGTGCAGCCAGTACTCGGGGCCGCCGTGCTCGGGCGTGAAGAGGGTCTCGGGAGCCCAACCCCGGGCGATGCTGCGGCCGCGCTCCTCGGCGAGATGGGCGAGGACGTGGCCGTCTGCGGCGAGTGTGTCCATGGCCGACCACACCCGGCGGACCCGGTTCCAGGCGGCGACCAGGTCGTCGCGGTGGCCTGGGCCGTCCTCAGCGGCGGGCGTCGGCCCCGTCGCCGCTGTGGGCTCCGAGTGTTGGGCCAGCAGGCGGGTGAGTTGCCACCGTTCGGCGGCGCGGTCGCCGGCACAGCCCGCGCGGACGACCGGGTGCGCGGGGGCGGTCTCCGCCCGGGCCAGGACGGCGTCGAGGTCGGCCTCGGTCCGGCCGCACACCAGGACCCGCTGTCCGCTGGCGACGGCGGTGCGCACCAGGGCGTCGACCAGGTCGTGGACGCCGCTGCCGGGAGGGGCGGCCACGGCGGTGAGCTGGTCGCGCATGGCGGCGCGCAGCACCGTGTACTGGGCCTGGCTGAGGTCGGTGGCCGAGACCGGGACCGGCGGGGGGTTGTGGTCGCGGTCCGCTGCCTCGCGACGGTGCGCGCGCGAACCGCGCCGCGGGGTTTCGGGAGCGGGCCAGCCCCTGGCGCGGTCGGCGCCCCGGGCCGCGGGAGCGGCGTGCGCGGCGCTGCCGAGCAGGGACTCCAACGCGTCTCTTTTAAACATCTCCGAGCCCACGAGACAG